>CAZGYS010000448.1:0-5763 GCA_964530305.1 uncultured Leptospiraceae bacterium | reverse complement strand
TATTCGGCCTTGTTGGCCCTGCCTTACATTCCCAGCGCGGCCGTTTATCATCCGCTGGCCGCCTTTCATCGTTGGATGACCGTTCCGGCGGCCATGCTTGTTTTCATTCACTGGGCCCAGTTCTTTTTCCATTATCCGACGCCCATGGCTCCGCGTACATCCCGTGTACTATTGGGAGCACAGTACATAATTTCCCTGGGCGTCGCGGGGTTCTTCATCGCGCGTACGGCGACCGCGGAGAAAGTCTATTTTTTCTCCGGTCACTTCTGGGACTTCGACGCGGCCCGGCTGAGTATCCTGGTAGCCGCGGTCATTCTCATGAATCAGTTTTCCGTGGTAATCAGCGGTATCGTGCGCGCCGTTCATACGAAGAGTCGTGAGCGCTGGATTGCGCTGGTCATCGCCGTGATGATGTTCCTGGCCACGTTCCCACCCGGGATCACCAATGTGCTCAGTCGGGACGGCCTGATTCCCCGCGAGTTTCATCAGAGTTTTATTCTGCTCAATACCATCATCGGCTATTTCGTCGTAACCTTGCTGTTTATCAACAATACCCGGGACCGTTCTTCCTTCATGGTAAAGATTGTCGGGATTACACTGGTCACCTTTCTGGTTGTGCTCGCGGCGATTTCCTTCATCACCTTTCAGGACAAGGAGAGCGCCTACGACTCAATTCACCGTGAGCAGACGGGTCGCATGGTGGTGGACGCGTCGTATCGCGTGGACGACCTGCGGTATTTGACGGCCTTTCGCCCCGGAGGCGAAGTTACATATACTTATCGAGGCGAAGCCGTTGAGGCCCGTCGGGCCATGCTCAAGGACGAGTTTCGCAATACCATCCTGTACGAAAAAATCGCCGCGGTACCGGCGGACAAGTATCCGGACGGCGTAAAGGCGATTCTTAACGGAGCGCCGCCCTTCGCGCGGGGGTATCGCGATGCCGTAGCCGCGCGCCTTTCCCGGCTGCGGGCCGGTAAGGCCGAATCGCGAACGGCGCTGCTCGCGCATCTGGACTCGCTGAGGCGTCCCGTTAAGTATCGCTTCAATAAGATTCGCAAACTGCCGGATCAGGACTTTCGCGCTCAATTACTCAAGGTTTTACCCCAGCTCAAGGGAGAGCTGGCGCCTTTTCAAGAGGCCGCGCGGGCGTATCTCAAATCGAATCCCGGGCAAGCGGGTGCCGAACTCAAGCAAGAAATCGTCCGCTTTCTCCGGCCTATGTATCCGGCGGGGGAAAGACACTATCGCATCGATGGTAAGAACGCTACCCGCCACTATACCGCCTTTATGCACTATGATCGCCGCACCGGCGTGATTTACGAGGCCGGTTTTGATTACGCGGCGTACCGCGCTTATGTCCACACGCTGGGATTACGCATGACCCTCATCGCGCTGGCGGTGGTCTTTATCGTGGTCGTGGGCTTCCGCTTTTTCTTCCTGGGCACTTTGATCAATCCCCTGAACAGTCTCTTGCGAGGAGTGAGCAAGGTGAACGAGGGTAATCTGCGCGTGCACGTTCCCGTGCGCGTGGAGGACGAGTTCGGTTTTCTATCTCAGAGCTTTAATCGCATGGTGCAGTCCATTAAGACGGCCAAGCAGCGCCTGGAAAAGTACGCGGACGAGCTGGAAGATAAAGTTCGCGAAAGAACGGCCGAACTCAGCAATACCCTGGAGACGGTTCAGCAGCTCAAACATCAACAAGACGGCGATTACTTCCTGACGTCTTTGATTATCAAGCCCCTGGCCACCAACAAGGTTCGCAGTGAAACCGTGAACGTGGACTTCTTGATGGAGCAGAAAAAGAAGTTCGAGTTTCGTAAATGGAAGGAAGAGATCGGCGGCGATATCTGCTCCGCTCACGGGATTCACTTGAAGGACCGGCCCTACACCGTGTTTCTGAACGCCGACGCCATGGGTAAGTCCATGCAGGGAGCGGGCGGGGCGCTCGTACTGGGTGCCGTCTTCGAATCCATCATCGAACGTACCCAGCTCATGAGCGATGTGCGCAATCAGTTCCCCGAGCGCTGGCTGAAGAACGCTTTTATCGAACTGCAAAAGATCTTCGAGAGTTTCGACGGCAGCATGTTGATATCCCTGGCCCTTGGTCTCGTGGACGATACCACCGGACTGGTCTACTATATCAACGCCGAGCACCCCTGGACCGTCTTGTATCGCGAAGGTCGCGCGGTTTTCATCGAGAAGGAACTCAAGTTTCGCAAGCTGGGTACCAGCGGCGTCGACGGAAAACTTTCCATCAGTACCATTCAATTACAACCCGGCGACGTCCTGCTGGCCGGATCGGACGGGCGCGATGATCTCCTCACCGGCACGGACGAGGACGGCAATCGCATTATTAATGAAGACGAGAACCTTTTCTTGCGCGTCGTAGAGGGCGCGAAAGGCGATTTGAATCTCATTCGTTCCGCGCTGGGAGAGATCGGGGATCTCACGGACGACTTCAGTTTGATTCGCGTGGGCTGGCGCGAAAGTCTTCCCGGCGACGGCACGGGCCGCGGTGATTCCACGGCCGAGCTCCTGGACCGAGCCCGGACTCTGTCGGATGAGGAAAAGCTCGATGAAGCGGAGGTCATTCTCCGGGAGGCCCTGGCCGCGGACTCCCGGGATCCGCGCGTGATTAAGAATCTAGTGCGTCTTTATATGAAGAAGAAGGACTACGAGAACGCGGCCTCGTTCACCGAAGATTATATTTATCTGCGGCCCATGGATACGGAGATGATCTATCTGGCCTCCTACCTTTCCAAGAAGCGCAAGGAGTTCAAGGCGGCGGCCGACCTGGGAGAGCGGGTGCGCTTGCGGATCCCGGGCATGGCTCGCAATCTCCAGAACCTGGCCGAAATCTATGCTTCCCTGGGAAATCATCGCCGGGCGGAAAAGCTGCTGCGGGAAATTCTGGATCAGGAACCGGACAATGAAAGGGCGCGCAAGGTACTCAAACTCATGGAAAGCCGTGGTTCCACCTCCGCCAACCCGGCCTCCGACAACTAGTCCGTTTGGTGTATCCGATTGGTGTGTTGGACCAGGTGGAAAAGGTTTGTCGGAACGCCTACGTATCCCCTGAGGAATAGTTTACGGTGGTGGTTGGGGATCTTTAGCGATCTACCATCAAAAAGGTGCTCAAAAACCAGGCATATTTTAACTGGGGCCTAACAAAGATTAAGTAAAACCAGTGAACATGCATTTGACCGAAAACCCCGCCTCATCACTATTGGCAATTTGAAGGGTGTTCAAACAATTCCCGGGAGGTGGTCAGCATGCTGCAAGAACTGGATTTTAAAAAATTAAAATTGCCCATCGAACCCCGCGTCATGGCGGCAATCATGAACCTCAATGATGATACCGACATGAGCTTTACGGAGCTGGATCGACTTATCAAAGCCGACCAGAACGTCTCCACGCTTATATTAAAAGCGGCTAATTCGCCATTATACTCCAGGGGCGGTCAGATCAAGTCCCTGCAGCAGGCCATCGCCCTGCTGGGCTTTCGCGTCGTACGCGCCCTGGCCACCGTGGCTACTTCCCAATCGCTGTTCGCGGCCGGAAACTATGCCCGATTCAAGCGTCTCATCTGGCAGCATTCCGTCGTGACCGGCGTAATTTCTCGTCACATCGCCGCGCGCCTGGGAGATAAGGACCGTCAGGAAGAGGTCTTCGTCGCCGGTCTGTTGCACGACATGGGCAAGCTGGTCCTCAACGCCCACAGCCGTGAAAAATTCATCCAGGCCATCAATATTGCCCAGACCGAAAACGTCTCCTTCGTCGAAGCGGAGAATCGCGTCTTCGGCATGAACCACCTGGAAGTGGGGCAGAAGGCCGTCGAGGAATGGAATCTGCCCACCATGTATCGCGCCGTGGTCTCCTGTCACCGTGACCTCCACGACGTGGACATGGCCGACGTTCCCGAGGAAGAACGTCGCCTGCTCTACACGGTTTCCTACGCCAATTACATCGCCAAGAAAAACGGCTTCGGTCACTACGTTCCCTCCGACGATCGGGACGCGGAATATTTGGCGGACGCTCTCGGCCTCTCGGATGAGGATAAGGAATATTTCGCTACGGAATATCCGCCCACCATCGAGCAGGACGAATTCTACAAGTTCTTCGTTGCGCTCGCGTAATGTCCGGGGATTCGGGATCACAAACTCCCGGCCCGGGGCCCGCGGACGGAGATGATGTTTCTCCGTCCCAGCATCCGGAAATCCATGACCACGATCTCGAATTCGAGTTTCATGTGCATGAACTCTTCACCGAGGTCGTGGCCGAACTTCGGGACGCGTTGAATCGCGTCGCCGACGCCATCCAACCCGAAACCCTGCGCGGACCGCTCTTCGCCATTACTCACGAGCTGGCCGTCAATTCCCTCAAGGCGCTCTACAAGCGCATCTACGTGGAGTATTTTCTCAAGCCCACGGGCCTGGCGGAAATCGCCTACAAGGATTGGTTGCAGTTGTTTCGCGCCGAAATCGAGGCTCATCGCGCCGAGAACTTCGCGCGCCTGTGCAAGGAAAACGGTGAGCTGGTGCACGTCATCGGCCGCGTCATCGGCGAGAACTTTCGCATTCAGGTGGAAAACGACGGTTTGCCCTCGGCCATTGAATGGGAGCGCATTCAGTCCGCGTTGCGATTCGCCCGCACGGTGGACCGGTTGGATGCCCTGTTCATGGACGACGAAGACGCCAACCGCGAAGGCGCCGGCCTCGGGTTGCCGTTGATCATTATCAGTCTGCGCGGACTGGGCGTGGATCCCGAGAACTTCGTAATCGAAATGGTGAACGGCCGCACGGTTTCGCGGGTGGACATTCCCCTGTCTTTAATGAAAGTACGTCGTCCGGCGGGCGTGCGGGTGCTGGGACGAACCCGGCGAACCATGGCTCTCGCCTGGAACATCTATAGCGAACTCGAACTGGGCATCGCGCGCTTCGATTCGCGCGGCAACTTGAAGGAAGTTTCGCGGCGATTGCTGGAAGACCTGGGCATGGCTCCCAATAACCCCATGGAGTTCCAGCGTTTGCTGCCCGTGCATTTCTTCGCGGACGTCTTTCACGGAGAAGCCGGTCTGCGTCGCTCGGGGCGATTCGAAAACTATCGTCTTTATCTCAATGTCCGCGAAGAGCGCGTGTTGTTTAATATCAGCGGTTATACTTCCGCTTCCGGGCGAGTGGAAACCCTGTGGCAGCGCGTGGATATTCAAGACATGGCGGTTGCCCCGGCCGAGGGTCCCCTGGACGGCAACCTGCAATTGCAGCAATTGATTGAGCCCTACATGCCGTCGCCGGTCTTGAATCGCGCGCGGGACGCCGTACGCCGCGGCGAAGAGCGCCTCACCGAGGAGAGTCGTCCGCTGACGGTTTGCTTCGCGGACCTGGCCGATTTTCCTCGCCGTTCGGGAGAGCTGGAACCGGATGCCTACGTCGAGTTGCTGAATATCGCCATCGGCATACTGGTGCATTCCATCAATCGCCATGGCGGCACCATCGAACGCTTCCTGGGAGACGCGGTTCTGTATACTTTCGACGAACCTCTGAAGGCCGTCATCGCCTCGGTGGAAATCCAGAGCCAGTTCGAGCAATTGAATCACTTTCGCGGCATGGGTAATCAAAGGCCGGTGCATGTGCGCGTGGGCATCAGCACGGGAACGGTTATTATCGGATCCGTGGGAACGCGGGACCATCGCATCTGGACGCCCATGGGAGACGTCGTGGATTGCGCGGCTAACTTAAAGAAGCGCGCCATGCCGGGCTCCGT
>CAZGYS010000447.1:0-5766 GCA_964530305.1 uncultured Leptospiraceae bacterium | reverse complement strand
GCGCCCGGGGTTGAGAAGAAAAAATCTACGTTTTGACCACGGGGGACACCGGGATCACGGGGCTTGCACGGTGCCGGAGTTCGGGTTTGATCGGTGATCAAATTGAGATTCGTTTCAGGCCTTGTTTGAGCAAGGGCAGGCTGAAGTTCATGAGGAAGCCGCGTTTAATATTGAGTAGCTTCAGATAATTGATAACCTGAGCAATATGGACTGGAGCTACTTCGCTGGTCGCCTTGAGCTCAAGTAACAGGCTCCCCTCGACCACGAAGTCGGCTCGGAATCCAGCGCCGAGATCTTTCCCCTTGTATTCAAGCGGGACTCGAAGCTGCCTTTCAAAGTTAATGGACCGCAATTGCATCTCATGAGCCAGCGCCCTCTCATAGGCCGACTCCAGCAGCCCGGGGCCGAGTTCCCGATGAACCTCGGTGGCCGCATCTAAAACCCCCTCAATCAATTCGGGATCACATTCCAGGGGAGACTTCATACAAGTCAATGGTCAACAATCGCCTGAACCGTGCTCTTTTTTTCATACGTCGCTCAAGCGAGAGAACAACGTGATTCCCCCGTGCTCCCGGTGGACACCGTGGCCCCTGGAAACCCCGCCCATGGGATCATTTCCCGTTTTCATCTCGTATATATCAATATGACAAACATATCAATCCGCGTTCTTCTCGCGCTTGTTTTACTTTTCTCGCTGGCCGCTCCCCTTCAGGCCGGAACGCCCTTCAGCAAACTCCGCGAAGGCGATATCATTTTCCAGGTCACCCGTACCTCCCAGGGCCGCGCCGTGCAACTGGCCACGGGGTCGCGCTGGACCCACGTCGGTATTATTTTTAAACATCGCGGGCGCTTGAAAGTCTTCGAGGCCGTGCAACCGGTTAAGGTTACCTCGCTACGCTCCTTTATCCGCCGCGGACACCGTCGCCACTACGTCGTCAAACGCCTCAAGGACGCGGAACAATTACTGACGCCCGCCGTTCTCAAAAAGATGCGGCGACTGGGTCGGGGCTTCCTGGGAAAAAACTACGACTATACCTTCCAGTGGTCGGACCGACGCATCTACTGCTCGGAACTGGTCTGGAAATTGTATCAACGGGCGGCGGGGATCACCCTGGCTAAACCCCGCGCGGCCGGAACTTTCCAGTTGTCCCACCCCCATGTTCAACGCAAAATCAAGGAGCGTTACGGCGGTCGCTTTAATCCCGCCGAACCCGTGGTCTCCCCCGGCCAGCTTTTCGATTCGCCGCGGCTAACCCTGGTGCGTTGAACTCTATTTACGGGCCGACCGGCTTCCGCTTGACAGGGGTTCGGGGTAGTGCGATTTTTAGATCGCCATGAAGTATCTGGGCCTGGTGATCATGATTCTAACTTCCTTCGGCATGTGCGGTTTGACCGTAGCTTCCGTTGAGAATGGAGAAGAAGTTCTGGACGAGCGCATCGTCCATGACCGCGTCTTAAAAACGCGTTACATGTCCCGGGACTTTTTCATTGATGAGGCGGGGCAGACCATCCGCATCAAGCTGACCAGCAACCTGGACAACGAGTGGATGTACTATGGCGTGGCCCTGTATCGCGTTAAGGACAATAAGGTCATCACCGCCGATGATAAGGAACTGCAATACTACTCCGGTTACGAAGGCGGCGAATACTGGACCGAGGGCAGAAAAACGGACCACTTCTCCTGGAAGTTGAAGGAGCCGGGCGATTATCGCGTGATGGTCTACGTCGAGCAAACCAATTCGCGCAACATAAGTCTGCGCTTGCGCGCCTACCTGGGCTACCGGGAAAATTGGCCCCTGCCGTTTCTGACGGGTGCCTGGTTTCTTTCCATCTGGTTCTTTTATAGAGTCGTCATCAAGGATTGACGTAGACTTTCCCCGAACCTTTAGTCAGCGGCCAGACGCATGTCGACGAGATCGCGCAGGGCGTGCATGTGCTCCACATGGGCGGCCAGGCAGGGATCGCGCTGGAGATTGGCCAGCATCATGGTCAACGTATCGCGGATGTATTCCAGATCCTTGCGTTCGCCGATCTTTCCGGCGCGAACCAGCGCGGTCACGATATTGAATTCGCACTTACGAAAGTGAATGCGCAGAAGAAACTGCACGCCGTAGACACCCACCGCTTTCTCCCAGCGACCTTTCGGTTCCATATTCTGAATGGTGCGGTATTCCTCGGTCTCCACGGCACGACGGCCCGAGGCGATGGGAGGGGCGTCGACGGTCCGACCGGGATTGGGACGCGCCGCCGGCGGGAGCTCGGGCGCCCGACGTTTCTCATAGGCGGGCATTTTGGGATCGGGAATGGCCGGTCCCGGCGGCTCGGCCGGGGCGATGGGCGCGGGCCCGGGTGAGGCGGCGGCACCGGACGTCGGAGAAACGGCGGAGCCCCCGACCGGAGCAGGCGCTTCAGCAAGGGAAAAACCTTCCGAGGTCAGGATTTCGCGCAGGGTCGCTTCCTTGCGGTGGTCCGAAAACTCCTGGTAGTGCACGGCCAGGGAGTTTTCATACTGCAACAGCAAGACGCAGACGTTCAGGTTTTCGGCCAGCTCGGCGTTTCGCAGGGACGCGAGTTTGGGCGTCAGTTCCTTTATGATGGCCTCGGCGGCTCGACGGCGATAGTATTCGCGCTCATAACTTTGCTCCAGGCGCTCCCGGTACAGGATGCCCAGTCGCTGCAACACCGGCGCCTCGGCCACGATGAATCGCAATATGCCGTCTCCCCCCAGCTCGAAGGAAAACAAGAAGTTAGCGCGCGTGAGGACCTCCAGACTTTCCCCCACATCCCAGCGGAATTCCTTCAACTGTTGCGGCAGGTTCCCTTCGATGCGATCCGAGCGGGGAATCGCGTCCGCGTCGTTCAGATTTCTCTGGCGCAGATAATCGAGCAAATATTGAAGCCGTGTTTCATGTTCCTGGACACCCAGATGCCTACCCTCCACTACTATTTGACGAATTTCGGCGCCGAACGTAACAGCCGAAAATGCTTGCCTGGATAACCGGCCACCGATATATGTATCGCGGGATATGAGCGATTCGGAACAACCATTTCAACTGGAACTGGGCGCGCGCGGCAAACTCAAAGGCTCTGATTGGCAGGTCATCGGCCGCATACGCTTCGACTGGGAGGTCGAGGGTGAGCGCGGATACTTCCTGGAATACATTCTCTCCAATATTTCCGAGGGAGAGGCCTATCTCACGGAGGCCAACGGTCACTGGCAGTTCGGCCGCAAGACGGATGAGCGGCCCGGCAAGCCCCTTTCCTCCGGCGTCTTCCCCAAGCAGGTCTTCAAGGTCGGGAAGGAAAAATACAACTTCATGGAGAAGACTCCATGTACCCTCACCTACGCGGACGGGGATATCCCCTTTGAATTCGAAATCGGCGAAACTTATGAATTCGCCGAGGCGGTGAGCAAGAGCAAGATTCTCGTGGAAGAGACGTCGTACAATGATGACGGCAGTCCCCACGTCGAATATTTCCTGAACGAATATATGGACGTTAAGAAGATGAAGAAAATCTTCGGCGTCAAAAAGAAGACGAAGGGTATCGCCGCCAATCAGCCCTACCCCCGTCTACCCTTCGAGAAAACCATTCGGCGCCTGGGCATCGCGGCTTCCGTTTTCATGCTGTTCGGAACCTGCATTGCCATGGGTTCCGGAGAGGACTTCTTCACGCAGGAGTTCCGCGCGGGGGATCTGTTCAACCAGGACCATCTCTCCAAGCCGTTTACCATCGAGGAAAAAGGCACGACCCTGGAAATCGACGTCAAAGCTCCGCGCATGCGCAATCGCTGGATTGAATTCGGCATCGGCATCTACAAGGCCTCCGGAGAGAAGATCATCGCCGCGGACGATACTGAAATTTCCTACTACGCGGGGTATTCCGGCGGAGAAAGCTGGTCGGAAGGCAGCCGTACCGCTACCTTCTACTGGAAGATCAAGGAACCGGGCACCTATCGCCTGAACCTCAGCATTAATCGTAAGCCTGAATATCGCCAGCAGGTCTATTCGTCTCAGAAGATCACCGTCAAGATGCGCAAGGATGTAAATCGCGCCTGGCTGATGTTCGTTATCTTCCTGTTCTGGCCCTCCATTCCACTCTATCTGATCTTTCGTCGTCGTAACTTTGAAACGCGGCGCTGGGCAAAACTTATGTAGGTCGGGGAGGAAAGCGTAAATGAAGAAATTATTTAGTATCTGGCTTGTTGTTCTATTGATGCTCACCGGCTTCGGCGTGTGGGCCACCTATTCGAACTATCTCATCGACGACGCCGACGATTTCAATGTTTCCCTGGGCAAACCCGTGAAGAAAATCGTTCGGAGAACCACTCAACCTACGGGCGGAGGCGACGCCTGGGGAGACGATAACAATGTCGTCGAACCCAGTCTGCGCGAAGACAGCACGCGCGGCACGAGCAAGGGATTCTTTCCCCTGTATTTCAGCGGCCGCGGACCCAAGGGCGGCGGCTTCGGTTACGGCAAATAACGCGCACCCCGACGTTCACTACGACAATATATATCGCTTTATAAAAACAAGCAGGAGCAAAACATGATTCTGGACATTATCTTCAAAAGCCTGAAACCCGGCGAACTGATTGAAACCCTGGTTTTCACTCTGATCGGTCTGATGTTCTTCGGTCTGGCCATCTGGATCATGGAGAAGGTTGCGCCCTTTTCCATTCGCAAGGAAATCGAAGAAGATCAGAACACGGCCCTGGGTATTATCATGGGCGCCGTGATCATCGGCATCGCCATGATTCTCTCCGCCGTAATGACGGCCCCCTGATCACAAAATCCGCGAAGGCTTGCTTGCCGACGCGGATCGCGTTCAACATTCCCGCGACGCCCGACGACGAAGGACTCGTTGTTTCTTCGCGTGAGGGCGTTTTGATTTTATGAACAGAACCGACAGGAGGCGCGTCCTCCTCTTCACATCCGTATTCCTGGTCGCGGGTGCCGGACTGGCCTACCAGTTGATTGCCGGCACCATGGCTACCTACCTGTTGGGAAATTCCGTTACCCAGTTCTCCTTCGCCACCGGATGGTTTCTGGCTTCCATGGGTCTGGGCTCCTGGCTTTCGCGCTGGGCCCGCAAGAACCTGCTGGAAACTTTCGTCGCGCTGCAAATCGGACTGGCCCTGGTGGGCGGTTTCTCGGCCGCCATCATGTTCCTGATGTTCGCCAATACGGATTCCCTCTATCCGGTCTTCATGGGGCTGGCGCTCTTTCTGGGCGGTTGCATCGGCATGGAGATCCCGCTGATACTGCGCATCGTCGGTAAGTATCGCATTTCGCGTCTGGCGGTTTCGGATGTTTTCACCTGGGACTACCTGGGGGCGCTGGTGGCCAGTCTGGTATTTCCATTGCTGGTATTGCCCGAACTGGGCCTGATTCGCGGCTCCATCTTTTTCGGCTTCTTGAATGTGCTCTCGGCGGGAATCGCCTGGACATTGCTCGAGGAACCGGCCGCTCGGCGACGCAACGGCATCTACCTGAGCGTGGCCGGATTCCTGCTCTTCGTGGGTTTCATCGGCTCCGAGAAGATGACCCGCTTCATCGAGGAGCAGCTCTACCAGGATCCCATCGTGCTCACCCGTTCCACGCCCTACCAGCGCATCGTCGTGACGCGCTGGAAGGACGACACGCGTCTGTATTTGAACGGCAAAATTCAATTCTCCAGCCGCGACGAAGCCCGCTACCACGAGTCCATCACCCACATTCCCATCGCCATGATGAAGCATCCCCCGCGACGCGTATTGATCCTCGG
>CAZGYS010000446.1:0-5767 GCA_964530305.1 uncultured Leptospiraceae bacterium | reverse complement strand
GGTGGGGCTCACGCCTCACCAGCTATCGGAGTATTTCAATAATCATCTCAAGGTTAACTTCGCGGCCTATGTGAACGGCTTTCGCGTCCGGGAGGCGGCGGAATTGCTGCTGCGCGAACCGGACCGAACCGTTCTGTCGATAGCCTACGAAACCGGTTTCAATTCCAAGTCCAACTTTAATACGGCTTTCGCGCGTGTGATGAAAATCAGTCCCACCCTGTATCGAAAGAGCGGGGGCAAGGCGACTCCGAACTCTTAATGTACGTTCTTAGAAGTCGACGTCAGTCGCCGGATTCGAGCGGCGTCGGAGAAAAGTTCTTCGTCAGGCGCACCGCGTTGCCCTTGTTGTTGTACTTGATCTCATCGAAGGCTTGTTCGGTCATCATGATGCCCCGGCCGTGTTGCAGGGCTTCCTGATTGACGTCCTCGGCTTTCTTTTCGCGCAGCTTTTTATGGTCGAAGCCCGCGCCCTGGTCCTCAATGAGGTAGACCACGCGACCCGGCTCCAGCAGGTAATCGATCTGCACGGTTCTATCGCGATAGCGTTCGTCCTCCTGGCGCTCCTTCAGGAATTCGCGATAACGACCCTCGAGCTGGGATTGGGTTTTCTCGTCATAGGTGACGGCCAGGTTGCCGTGCTCCACGGCGTTGATGATCATTTCGCGCAGGGACACGCGAATGCCCATGACCTCGGCCGGATCCAGATACTTATCCAGGTTACGCACCAGGCGTGAAGTCATGTCCTCCGCCGTCAGCAGAAAGTTCCCGATTTCGTAACGCTGTTTTTCGGAGACGAAATACTTGAGCAGGGAGTCCTCCAGGATGCTCTGGGCATGGCCCTGGATTTCGGTCTTGCCGTCGATCTCGATGTATTCCAATCGCAATTGAAACTCGCGCGGCTCCGCGTTGAAGGTGGACTTGAGCATGAGCTTGATGTTGTCCGCCCGCTTCTTCTCCAGGAAGACGTCCAATCGCTCCCGAGCCAGTTGCAGGGCGTGGCCGCCGTCTCGCGGGTCGTCATAGAGTAGTTCGCGAAAGTCCGTTCCCACCAGTCGGTCCGGCTTGTGGCCCAGTTGGCGCTGCACGGCGTGGTTGACCTTAATGAACTTCCAGTCCGTATCCAGCGCGAAAATTACGTCCTGGCTGCCTTCCACCAGGACGCGATAAACTTCCTCGGAGCGGCTCAATCTGGAATTGGTTTCGCGCAGCTCATTGATGTTTTTCTCCAGGCCCTGGTTCAACGCCTCCACTCGTTTCTGAGACGAAATGAAGCGATTGGCCAGCAGCATGGCCGTGCCCGCCACGAAGGCGAAAAAGCCGTAACGCGTCAGGGTTATGCCCGAATTCCAGATCAAATTGTCCAGCAGGTCGAAACCGGCGCACGCGCCCAGCACCAGCGCGCCCACGAAGAGATTGCCCGGAATGGAAGTGATCAGCGATTTGAGCGCTGCCGGCGGGTAGTCGACCAGTTTCGCCTGGCCGGCTCCGGCGATGGCCGCCCGTTCGCTGGTCTTGCGCCAGTACAACCAGGCGATGCGTCCGAAGTAGAAGGGCAGGGGCACGAGCAATGTCGTCAGCAACCAGATTTGCAGCACGTCTTCCACGAAGGGCTGGGGCGTGGGAATGATAATGGCGATGAAGACCAGCGTGTAGGCCGCGCTGAAAAGAGTGAATCGTCCCAGGCGCCTTTGCAGGACGGTGTTAAGAAACGCGCCGCAGGCCGGCACCATCAAAAAGAAGAAGACCAGGTCTCCCCGAATAATCCAATCGCTGTCGGCGAACCAATCGTGGACGATGGTCGTGCGCGTAAGATTAAAGACGAACAAACACAGCGCGAACAGACCGAACCAGAGATTGTAGGCGTCCGCCGGGCGTCGCATAAAAAGAAAAACGTGAAACAGGCCCACGAAGAAGTAGAGAAAAATTAGAATCAAGGACACGCGGTCCGTCTGGAGTGAGCGCAGGGCGTCCAGGTCGTCGATGAGATAGGGGCCGCCGCGAAACAAGCCGGTATTGGGATCCGCGGGATCGCCGCGCACCCGCAGCACCAGGCGATTCTCACCCGTGCGCAAAAGACGCGAATCCAGCGGAATGAGTACCCGTCGGGTCAGCTTGTTCACGGCGATGCCCTTGCCGTCGGGACCGGGATGCATCTCTCCCCGGACCAGGTCTCCGTTCAGGTAGACTTCCCAGTTGGTGCCGATGATGGCCAGATACAGTCCCCGGACTTCGCGGGATGTAGCTTCGCCCGCGTCCAGATGAAAGCTCGTGGACAGGGTGAAGTCCTCGGGCGCGTTGCGTTTCAGGGAAAGAAAACTTCGCTCAGGCAGGCCGGGCAGTCCCAGTTCGGAGATCTGGATGGGCCGTCCGCCCACTCGATTGCCGGGGACTTTTTTCCAGCCTTCGCCTTCCGGCTTTACGCGGGTCCAGGCGGGTGAAAAGCCGCGGCGGACGAAGAAGTCCTTTGTGGCCAGGTCGATTTCGCGTACGTTGGATTTCGCCTCCATGACCGACGGGGCGGCCCACAGGATGGCCGCCGCGGCCCAGGCCAGGGCCCAGGTGGTGGACGAACCCAGGGTTCTGTACGGGATTTCGTTTCGCTTGTTCATGGACACTCCTCGTAATCAGCGCACGCCCAGGATCCAGCCCTCTCGGCTTCGGATGGTTTCTTTTTCGCGGCGCGTGGCGTTTCTTGGACCCCGGAAACATTCCGCCAGTTCGTCTTTTTCATCCAGGGACGCGAACCGACGGGCCAGGTCTCGGACCTGGGCCTTATCCTTAACTTCATTTTTCGGGCGAACCGTGATCATGGACGGATACACCTCGGCCAGAACCACGGGAGCGCGGGGTGCAACCAGACCCGTCTCGAAGGGCCAGACCCGGGTCTTGCCCGCCAGTCCCCGCGCGGAGCGAATGGCCCGCACCCGGGGAATTCCCGTCAGGGTCTGACCGCCCACGGAACCGGCCCCCGCCAGCTTAAATGCCGACTGGGGTTTACCCGCGCCGGTGTCGGCTCGATCCGTGAGGCGATATTCGCGAAAACCCGATTTATTCGCCTTTGCCTTGCGCATGGAGAGCAGGCGATTTTCGCGACTCGCGGGGCACCCCCAGAAAGGTCCCGCCCCCTTGCCCACGCGCCGATTCAGCTCCGACGCCGCCTCAAAGCGATTATTGCGATTGCGGGCATCGTCCTGGACGAGTTCCGCAATCAAGCGCCAGGCTCGCTCCCAGGGCCGCTTGTTTCCATCAGCGGGTAGGCGCTCCATGAAGTCCCCGGGGTACGCAAACGCGAAATCGAAACCACATAGAACGCGTCGACCGGCTTCCACTTCTCCGCGCAACAGCTCCAGGATGCGGGTCTGCGCGGCATGGCGGGTGGTGGGATTTTCCAGGCGGTCGCGCTTGCCGGGGCGATGCAGGCCCAACCAGATGCTGTTCTCCGCGCGAACGGGGACGCTCGCGGCGCTCCAGTCCACCATCAGGTACGCATCAAAGAGGGCCACGCCGTAGAATCCGCGGGGAAACGAATCCGTCAAGTTTTCTTGAGCACGATGACCGTAAGATCATCTTCCAGGGGAGCCGCGCCGGTATGGTCGCGGAGCGCGTCCAGCAGCTCATCCAGTGTTTCGCGCGGGCCCGCTTCCTTCGGGACCCGGGCCAGGGCTTCGCGCAGTCCGCTCATTTGAAAAGGTTCCTGACGGTGGTCCGTGCCTTCGATGAGCGCGTCCGTATAAAGAAGCAGGGTATCGCCCGGATGAATTTGTCGGGACATGGCCCGGTAATCGCCCCGGGCGTAGTAGGAGCCCAGGATGGAACCCCGGGGATCGTCGGAGCCGCCTCCGATGGTTTCCATGCTTCCATCAACACGCTTAATCAGCGGCCGAGTGTGTCCGGCCAGCACGCAGTCCACGCCTCCGGGAGTCGGTCGCACCAGGGCGCCGGTGACGAAATTGTCCACGCGTTCCAGCTCCGTGATCAACTCTTCATTTACCGCGGTCATGACGCGGCCCAGAGGTTCGCTCGCCAGCGCGCGAAACTGGCGGTGTACGATGCTGCGAGTTAGAATCGTAATGAGACCCGAGGCGGTTCCGTGCCCGGACACGTCGAAGATGCCCGTGCCGAGCAACTCGTCTTCCCGCGTAAAGAAGTCGTAAAAATCGCCCGAGATCCCCATGGCCGCCTCATAGTGAAAGGCGATCTCCCAGCCCCGGACGGCCGGCGGCTCGGCGGGCAGCACCCGGGATTGAACGTGCATGGCCATTTCCAGATCGGTGCGCGCCGTGCGACGGGCTTCCTCCAGGGAGGTATTGCTTTCGCGCAGGCTTTGATTGCGGGTTTTCAATTCGTCGTTGGCGCCGCGCAATTGTTCCGTGGCTTCGCGCACGTTGCGCGCCAGTTGTTCGGCGTGGCCGGCCATGGCGTCCCGGGCCTGTTCCAGTTCGCGAGAGTAGCGTTCGAGATCGCGATACGTCTGGGCGAAGCGTCGACCCAGGATGTAGATTAAAGACGCCACGAAGGCGAACATGCCCAGATGGGACATGGGCCGCGGTCGCTCGGCGCTTTCGTCCGTGAAGAGGGCCAGGTTTATGTCCAGCGCGGCGATTCCCGCGAGAATGGAAAGACCCAGAAGGAAAATGCGGGCATTGATGTCGCCCCGGCGAATGGCGCTCGCGAGAATCCAGAGGGCTACGCCCAGGGAGGCAAGCATCAGCACGAAGAAGGGAACGCGAATCTTCAAGGGGTGAACCAGACCCATCGCCGCCAGGCTCAAGGAACCGACCCCGTAGGTCAGCATGACGATGCGCATCCAGAACAGAGCGCGGCCCGGTCCGGGGCCGAAGAGCAACTCCATGAACCAGGCGATGGCCGTCGGCACCAGAAACAGACTGATCAACCAGAAGGCGGCCAATAGTCGCGGTTGATAAATGAATAATTGCAGACCGCGAGTGTAAAAGATCGTATAGAAGCCGACACTCAACACGAAGATCGCGAAGGCCAGGAATTCTCGGCGCGTGCGTCGACGCAGGTAGAGATAAATCGCCGTGAGCCCCAGAAAAAGATAGAGCACCGCGAGGCCGAAGCGGTCCAGATCCCCGCGCACCATGCGCAGGATGAGATCGGACTTTCGCCCCAGCAGCACGTCCCCCGTCACGCCGATGAAGTGATAGTCGGAGTGAACATGCAGGTAGACGAATTCGCCCGCGTCCGCCTCCTTCAGGTCCAGCATGCGCCAGGTTTTACCGGTGAAGGGGCGCCCGCGCCTGGGTTTCGGTTCGGCCCGCGACACTTCCAGACTCGTAAAGGCGTAGGGAATAAAGAGGGTCCGCCCCGCGGTGCCTTCGGGCAGTCGCGCGCGAAGGACCAGGACTTTGCGCCCCCGACGATCCCGGGGATTCAAGAGGGTTCGCGTGGATTGCCAGCGGGCGTCCCGGTTGGAATCCACGCCGTACTTATAGCTCCAGTTCTCCAGGGAGCGAAGTTCGGTTTTTTGAGCGCAGTAAGTCGTAAAAAACAGCGGCAACGCGCAGGCGAAAAGGAGCGCCCGCCGGTATGAACGGCGCGTAAAGGTCAGTTCTTTTTCTCCAGGATGTAGCCCGAATACATGAGGCGTTCGCCGGAGGCCCGAATGAATTCGCCGGTGCCCGCCAGGCGCGCCTCATTCTTGGAAATGATTCGCAGGGGCAGGTCGATGCGCATGCCCATGGCCGCGGCCGGTTTCGCGCTGATTAGAAGCAGGCCGTCTTTTTTCCGCAGGCGAAAGTCGGTG
>CAZGYS010000445.1:0-5791 GCA_964530305.1 uncultured Leptospiraceae bacterium | reverse complement strand
CGCGCCGACTGGCCTTGCATTCCTGTACGCGATTTTCCAGGTTCTGGTTTAGCTCCTGGAGTTCGCCGTGGGCGGCTTCCAGGTTCGCGTGCACGTCCGAGAAACGTCGAGCCAGTACCGTGGCGAAGACGGTTACCATGATGAAGAAGCCCTCGTTCAACAAAGGTTCCGAGCGGATGACATTGGCGAAGACCAGCATGCTGTACACCAGCGCGCCGGCGTAACCCAGGACTCCGATCAGGATGCGGCGCGCGAAGGGTTTCCTGGACTGCACCGCGTGCAGCGTAATACCGATCAAGTAGAACGCGATGAACACCATGCTGATGATCATGGGGATGAACAAGTATGAGTTGAACATCCGGATATGTCCCGTGACCAGCAATTCCAGGACTACCAGGACCGCCAGGCTGAGATAGAATCCCTCCAGTATGAACGCGGGCCATCGCTTCCGGATGTCGAAGAAGTGGTGCATGAAATTCAGGATCATGTATGAAATCAACAGACCCGTGGGGTAGGTGGTCAGGACGTAGAACCAGTAGCGATCCAGTAAATAGAAGGACAAACCCTGAAAGCCCAGGATCCAGATGCCCAGGACCAGGTTTACGCCCGCGAAATAGAGATAGTATCTTTCCAGCGGTCTTTGCAAATAATGCAGCAGGAAGTAACCGGCGAGAAAAAGCGAAATAAAAGCAAGCGCTCCATACCACAGCAAGTGACGAACCCACTTGAATTGTATGTCGTCGACCAGCCCGAAATAAAAACTGTCTTCGAAGCCCGTGAAATTATCCAGGCCTCCCGCGCGCAGGGCCAGGGTGTTGCGACCTTCGCGGACCAGTTGCGCGGGGATGATCAGGATTTCCGGTTTGCCGTAGACGGGCGGACTGGTGCCGGTCGCGGCATTGGCGCGCGTTTCGCGGATGAGTTCGCCGTTGAAAAAGATACCGGCGCCCCGGGTATGCACCGGGAGAAAAAACGCATAGGCCCGCTTCCGAACGATGTTCATCTCCAGGCGATACCACACCACGCCCTTGTGGTCGCGAAATTCCGGGACGACGTTCCAGCCGGTGATGGGAACCAGTTTCCACTTGCTCAGGTCGGTTTCATAGGCGGCGGATTCCGGGCGATCCCGGGTGGTAAAGAACCAGTTGCCGCTGAGCTTGATTACCTTCGCGTCGGGTCCGACGGTAAGACGACCCTTGTCCACCTGAGCGCGCAGCTCGGGCGCGAGCAGGACCGCGGCCAGCAAGAATGGGATGGCGAAGTATTTGCGCACCGGATTCGTCACCTGAGTTTGATTCGCGCGACGGTTCCACGGGCCGGCGCGGATTGAAGCGATCTTTCGCGGACCGGGTCGGCCCGCGAAACGATTTCGATCAGTAGGTGGCTTCAATCATCAATTGCTCGTTCTCATATGCGGAGCGATTCTTGATGATTTTCGTGCATTCGTCCACGGGTACTTCATAACCCTTGGAGTCGAACCACTGCGACAATTGCTCGGCGTCGGAGTTTTTGACCTGTTCCAGGAATTCCTTTCCCATGGCCTTGTCGCTGCTGATGGCGGCGTTCACGAAGTCCAGAAAGTTAGCCATTATGTATATCCCCTCAGATGTTTATGAAATTTAGTTGATTCAGCGTCGAAATCGTTCCCCCGGTCAATGAAAGAATTCGAAAATATGTTAAAAAATACGGTATTTTCACATACCGGATCGCCCGGGCCCCCGCCCTAAATTCTCCTTGCGTCCGTCGGGGCCGATTCCCCATATGGCCGGACCGTTTAGAGCGGTACCAGTCAGGATTCACATGCACCCCGAGAACCGTATCAGTCGGCCCGACGGGGAAATAACTCCCGCGGACCTCGAATTCCAGTATGCATTCGATAATTCGGATCTCTTCCGCGCCGTCTGCGGCGTGGCGGACCGAGGTATAGGCAAGCTGGAGAGTCTGCTGGACGTTCGCATTATCCCCCGGGGCAATGCATTCCTGGTAAAGGCTCCGGATCATGCGCGGGCCGATTTCGCGCGGCAATTTCTACGTAAGATTACCGCTCGCTTCGGAGGAGACCCGAATTATCTCCAGGAAATTTTCGACGAGGAAAACCTGTTCAGAAACTTGAAGAACGAACTACTTACAAATCACGATGAAAACGGGCGGACCGAGGGGGACGACCAGTCCGGCGCGGACCCTTTGAAGGAAAAGGTCTTCACGACCTACCGCGGTAAGTCCATTTACCCGCGGACTCCCAACCAGGCGCGCTACGTGGACTCGGTCCTGAATCACTCGGTCACCTTCGGTCTGGGACCGGCGGGAACGGGTAAGACTTTCCTTGCCATCGCCGCGGCGTGCCGTAAGCTTCAGACCAGTGAAGTGGAGCGCATCATCCTGACGCGCCCCGCGGTGGAGGCGGGGGAATCGCTGGGGTATCTGCCCGGTGACCTGAATCAAAAGGTGGATCCCTATCTGCGCCCCGTCTACGACGCGCTCTACGAATGTCTGGGACTGGAGAAGGTGCACGAGCTCATCCAATCGCGCAAGATTGAAATCGCGCCGCTGGCCTACATGCGTGGACGGACGCTCAGTCGCTCCTTCATCGTCCTGGACGAAGCCCAGAACTGTACCCTTTCCCAGCTCAAGATGTTTCTGACCCGGTTGGGCAAGCAATCGCACATGTGTTTGAGCGGGGACGTAACCCAGATCGATCTGGGCCCGGGTAAATCCGGGTTGGTGAAGGCCACGCGTTTGCTGAAAGGCGTGGAAAGCATCGGCATTATTGAGTTTCGCAAGAAGGACATCATTCGCAATCCGCTGGTGGAGCGCATCGTCGAGGCCTTTGAAAAGGCGCAGGACGATTAAGCCGCCGGTTTGTATTTGATGGACGGGCACTCCATCCATATCGACTTTCCCCCCGACGAGGGCGTGGGTGATCTACCGGCTCCCGATCGCGTTCGCGCGGGTTGCGCGGTATTGCTGGATGAAATGCGGCGGGAACGCGACGAAAATGTTTTCTACGAATTGTCGGTTTCGGTTTTGAGCGATGAAGAGATTCGCGAGGTCAATCGCGATCACCGCGGAAAGGATCGGCCCACGGACGTGCTCAGTTTTCCCATGCTGTCCGACTCCGAAGGCGAGGACGAATTCATTACGCCCGGCGATTTCTCGGTGCCCGGGGAAGCCGTGCACGTGGGCGATATTTTGATCTCCCATGAAACCTGCGCCGAACAGGCCCGGGAAATCGGGCATTCCATCCATGATGAATTCCAGCGCCTGCTCGTGCACGGTCTTTTGCATCTGTTCGGCTACGATCACGAGACTTCAATCGAGGACGAAATCGTCATGCGCAAGCGCGAAGACGAATTGCTGGAGTTGCTGGCGAAAGCAGGCCTCTGAGACCCGAGAGGTTCCGCGGTAGGCGATGGTTTCAATCTTCGATTGCGTCGTCTTCGGGTGGGAAATACTTCACCAGGCGCACTACATTGCCCTTCTCATTGTAACGAATCACGTCGAATTCGCCCCGGGCCATGAAAATACCGCGCCCGTGTTGCAGGCCCTGCTCATTGGCCTTGTCCGGATTCCCGCGCAGGACGCGGCGATGATCAAAACCGTCGCCTTCGTCGGCGATGCGAATCACGGCTCGCCTGGGATTCAAGGAATAGTCCACGGTGACCTGCCTGTCCTGGTATTTGGACATGCGCTGGCGCTCGGCCAGAAACTCGAAATAGTCGCCCCGGCTTTGAGCCTCGGTTTTGTCGTTATAGTCGATGTCCAGGTTGCCGTGCTCAATGGCGTTGATCAACAGTTCACGGATACTGATGCGCAGAGCCGCCGCCGAATCCTCATCGGTATATCGTCCAAGGCCGAAGGCGATGCGCCGACTGATGAGTTCGGCCATGGTGAAATAATTACCGATTACGAAACGCTGGCGTTCGGAAACACGCAGGCGCCCCAGTTCGTCGTCCGCGGCGCGCACGGCCTTGCCGAGAACCACCGGGCCCTGTTCCGTACTCGTGTACTCCAGGCGGACGTGGAGTTCCCGGGGCTCGCGAATCTGGGTCAGGAAGGCCATGCGAAAGGTCACGGTGGATTTTTCGCGCAGCACCCGCTCCAGTTTCTCAGCCAGAATGTGTTCGTTCAATTCCGCGAAGCTGGACTTTTCGCCGTGGGCCACGAGCGTGCTGAAGGACTTGCCCACCACGGAATGAGGCGAAATGCCCAGGTGCTTGCGGACGGCCCCGTTCATGGTTACGACGATACCCTGATCGTTCAGGGAAAAAATAATATCGTGGGAGCTCTCCACGAGTTCGCGATACTTGCGCTCCGATTCCTCGGTAACCAGGCGGGCCGTTTCCAGTTCCCGGTTGCGCTGGCGTAGTTCATTGGTGAGGGTCTCCCGTTCTCGATGCAAGGCCGAGAATTTCAGGGTCATGGCCGTTGCCAGAGCGAAAATAAAACAAAGGAAACCCGCTTCGAGAAAACGCGGCGTGCGCAGGATGTGCAGGTGGGACAGGATGTCGTTGCCCACGGCCAGCGCGAAAAGAAAGAACCCGCCCATGATGATCACGGCGCCGAAGAGTCGCCTGGGAATGGCGCGGGCCGTGAGGTACAAACCGCGCAGCACCGAGACCGAAATCAAGAGCAGGGCGGCGGGCACCAGATAAATCGCCCAGGCGCCGAAGGTCCTGGGTCCCAGGGACAACATGGTCATGCTGATCACGGCCAGCAGGGCGGGCACGATGGTAAGCAGGCGCGCGGAAAGACCGCGCGGATAGCCGAAGTAGCGATCTATGAAACCCGTCAGCCAGATGGGTAATGTGCAAACGGCCAGATTGAGCAACAACAGGTTAACGAAATAAGAATCAAATAGCCAGTAGCTGAGCGTTCGCAGGGAGATGACCATGCAGCCGATGCAGAAAGCCAGCAATGCGAAATAGAGATAATAGATTTCCTTGCGACGACCCAGAAACGTAATCAACTGCCCGAGCCCGACGAAAAAGAAAATCGCCGTGAGCATGGCGTTCCAGACCAGGTTGCCGAAGAAGCGCGCGGAGACGCGCGTCGCGTCGCCCAGGTACAGTCCGGGCATGAGAAAGCCGCCCACGGGTCCGTAGGAACGAACGCGCAACATGAGGACATTGGGCCCGCCCATGCGGAGGTACTTGCCGGGCAGAACGTAATTGCGCGTGCGCGAATCGGGGCGATGCAAGCGACCGTCGGCCATGACGCGACCGCCGCCGCCGATGAAGCGGCCGTTGAAGTACACCTCGTGGGCCGCGCTGGTGTAGGGCAGGATCAGGCCCAGGTCGCGACCCGCGAAGTTTTCGCCCGCGTGGATTTCCAGACGATACCAGGCGACGCCCTCGTGGAGGATGCCCCGCAGGTGCCATTGGCCCGGGACCTGAATGGTCTTCCAGGCGTCTCGGGCCCGAGGCGCTCCGTCCAGGGCCGGGCGAACGCTGGTGCTGAATCGCCAGGTGCCGTGAAGATCTAGAACGCGACGGGGATCCTCCAGGCGGATACCGCCGTCGCCGACCTGAGCCGAGAGGGACCCGGCGCCCGCAAGTCCCGCCAGCACCGCGGACGCGAATATCAGCGCTCGGAAACGGACTCCGCGCAAGGGGCGCGCGCCCGCCGTCATGAGGCCCCGTCCTTGCTTTGTTCGCCCGTGTGCTGCCCCGGCATGTTTGCATTATCGGTCCGGGGGTCCCGGATCTCGGATCGGTCCGGGGAATTATCCGAGTCGGTCGGCGCCGCGTCCAGGCCTGATGCGTCTTCCTTGTAGGCGATGCGCAGAAGTGAG
>CAZGYS010000444.1:0-5796 GCA_964530305.1 uncultured Leptospiraceae bacterium | reverse complement strand
CGGCGAAACCGACAGACGGCCGTGGGCTTCCATGTGAACGACGCCGCCGATCTTCGCAAGCTCGCCGCGCTTCCCGATGCTTCTTCCATTGAAGAGATCAACGGACCCGGCGGCGGTCGGCGCGTAAGCTTCTTCAATCCCGACGGCATGGGCGTTGATGCCGTCCACGGACGCGCGGAATCGCCCGAGCTGGAAAGGAAGGCACGGACCTTCGAAACGAATTCCCCGGGCACGACCGCCGATCGCGTGAATGCGGGCGTTCGCATCGCCGAGGGACCCGCCGATGTTTATCGTCTGGGGCACACGGTTCAAGGCGCGCGCGACGTGGACCGAACCATTCGCTGGTACCAGGAACGATTCGGATTCATCGTTTCCGATTTTCAATTCGCGGACGGCGTCTCCGAGAGCATAAACGCCTTTATGCGCTGCGACCGGGGCTCCACGCCCAGCGATCACCACACGCTGGCCGTCAGCTTCAGTCCGATCCTGGGACATCTACACAGCGCCTTCGAATGCCGCGGCCTGGACGATTTGATGGCGGGCCATACTCATCTTTTGAGTCGGCGACGTCGTCATTCCTGGGGCGTCGGTCGCCACGTGCTGGGTTCGCAAATTTTTGATTACTGGCGCGATCCCGCGGGCGATATGTTTGAATACTTCGTGGACGGCGATCGCTTCGACGCCCATAAACAAGCCGAGTCCATAAACATCAGCGCGCGCGAAGCCCACTACCAGTGGGGACCGCCCATGAGCAGCGATTTTCTGGGACTAACTCCCGGCCAATTCTTGAAAGACTTTCCGGGAATTCTAAAACGATTCCTGGACCGCGAAGATCCCCTCACGCCCGGCAAGCTGCGCCTGATGGCCAAGGGCATCAGCGGCGTGCGCCGACCGTAAAGCGCGCTCGTGCTCCAAGGGAAACTAGAGCTGATGACTTTGCCAGTCATCGCCCGTGTATTTCTGAAGGATCTTCTCGAAGTTGCGTCCGTATTTTTTTGTAATCTGCGGCCCGAAGTCCTTAACGATTTCATGCAGGACCGCGTCTTGAAACATACTGTTCATCAGTAAATTCACCAGCGCGGGATGCTCGGACACGAGAGCGCGCGTGGCGTAATTCTTACCCGATACGCCCAGGACCGCCAGACGCCTGTCGAAGACGAATGCGAATTTGCGCCAGCCCTGGCTTTGCCAGCTTTCCTCGGTCTCGTCAAAAATTACGCGCTTTACCTTCGTTTCCGTTTTGCCCAGCATCATCAACACTACCAGACAGTTCTTACGGGTATCCGCTTTTTCCAGGGACTCGGCGAAGATGGGATAATCCTCGGCCCAGACGTCTCCCAGGATTTCTTTCTTCGCGCCCAGGATTTCGGCGTTCACCCGGTCGAGGACGGACTTACGTCCCTCCAGGCTGGCGAACACGTACGGATCCGCGTTGGGGCTCGGCAAGTTTTCGCCCAGGAAATCAAGGGAACGACTCACGCCGCTGCGAATGGAACCGATGAACTCTTTTACCGGCAAGGGCTGGTACACGGAGGGGTTGCCCTTGATCAAACGAATGGCATTCTTCTCGGCCAGCGCGGAAAGAGCCGAATAAACATTGGAGCGAGAAGCACCTATATTCTTGGCCACTTCATAGCCGGTCATGCGGCCGTTCTCCGAGAGACTCAAGATGCATTTGGCTTCCAGTTCGGTAAACCCGAGCCCTCGTAAGTGTTCGATTAGATTCATGCGCTTCCAGTTAAACGGCGAGAAGGAAGCGGCCTGTCAATGAAATTGTCTCGCAAGCCTCGACGAGCCCCATCAACGCCCACGAACCCCAAAACAGTAGTCTCGAAAAGAACCACTCCAAACAAGGCTCCGTCTCCGGTCCACCATAATTTCGATGGCCGGCCGCTTTAAATTCGGCCCGAACCCCGCGGAAAAAACTTGACCCTCCCCCAAATTAGTAGTATTGATAGACACGACGCAAATAGTAGCTCAAAAAAGAACTACGCAAGTCACTCAAGACGATTTCCGGGGTCCCCATGAGACACATATTATCATCTATATTACTCCTCTCCGCCCCGGCGCTGTATCACTGCTCGCCCCCGAAAGCTTTCAACCCCGGAGATCCCGCGACCGGGGAATTCCTGCAAACCCAGCTCCTGAGGTGCCTTGCCGGCGGCGGATGCTTGAGCGAGTCCGGCGCCGGAGGAAACGCGAACGGCACGGACGCGGAACCGGAAGTCCCGGCCTGCACCTTCCAGGCAAGCGGCTTCACTTCGGGGACAACAAGCATGCTCCTCGATGTCAGTCCGGGCGCCGCGAACAGTAGCCCAACCAATTTCACCTGCGTGAATGCTCTCGTTTACTTCGCCGCGGACAACGGCGCGAACGGTTCGGAAGTCTGGGTTACGGATGGAACGAGCGCCGGCACAAAGATGCTCCTGGATATACGGGGCGGCCCCGGCAGTTCCTCGCCGCGCTTCGCTCCCGCGGCACTGAATGGAAAACTGTTCTTCAAGGCCAATACCGCGGCCCATGGCGATGAGCTCTGGGTTACCGACGGCACGGCCGCGGGGACCAGTCTCTTTCTCGATATCAATAGCGGGGCCGGCGGAAGCGGCCTGAATTCATTTTTCGTTTATAATGATAAGATCATTTTCTCAGCCAGCGACGGCGTGAACGGCGAAGAGCCCTGGGTCACGGACGGCACGGTCGCGGGCACCTTCATGCTGGCGGACCTGAATCCCGCGGGCGACGGCTTCGCCTTCGATATGATCGCGATTGGTTCTAAAGTCGTCTTCATCGCCGACGGCGGCCCGGGCGTGGGTTTCGAATTGTTCATAACCGACGGAACCACCGTTTCCCTCTTGCGCAATATCAATCCCGCCGGAGACGGCAATCCCGGCGGGATGACTATGTTCAATGGTGAACTCTATTTTCAGGCGAACGACGGCACGAATGGAATCGAACTCTGGAAGACCGACGGCACGACGGTAGGCACGGTGATGGTCGCCGACATAAACGCGGGACCCGGCAACAGCGGCCCCGTCGACTTCACGGTTCTGAACGGCGTGCTGTATTTCCTGGCCGACGACGGCGCTTTCGGCAAGGAGCTCTGGAAGACCGACGGGACGAGCGGCGGCACGGTGCGCATCACGAACATTAACCCGGGCGGCGGCAATAGCTTTCTTGATGTTACCAGGCTGGGCAACATGTTAATCGGCCGGGCGGACAATGGCACCTCGGGACTCGAACTCGTTGTTTCAGACGGCACCACGGGCGGCACCACTCTTTTCGATCTCAACCCGGGCGGCACCGCTTCCTCCCCCCTCGATTTCACCGAGTTGAACGGGCGCTCGTATTTCAGGGCCACCGGCGTCGGGACCGGCTTCGAACTGTGGTCCTCGGACGGAACCCTGGGCGGCACGGCGCTGCTCGCGGACATCAATCCGGGCGGCGGCGGCTCTTCTCCCTCGGGACTCATCGCCCTGGGCGATAGCCTCTTCCTGCGCGCGGACGACGTAACCCACGGCACGGAACCATGGATTCATAAGCCTTAGGGACGGGGCAACGGTTAACGGGTGAACGGTGCAACGGGGAACGGTGCAACGGGGAACGGGGAACGGTGAAACGGAGACGGCAAATGAAACATCTTATATCAATCTCAATCTTACTCTTCGCGTTAGCCGGCTGTGCCGGGGATACCTTCAATCCCGGTGATCCGGCCAGCGCGGAGTTCCAGCAAACGCAACTCCTGCGATGCCTGACCAGCAACGCATGCACGAACACCGCGAACTCCGGCGGCGAAGACCCGAGCGCAAGCGCGAACGACGGCGGAACCGCGGGCCCCACGCCGCCGCCCGGATACGTCTACACGGCCCACGGTAGTGGCATGGGCCTTTCCACCGATTCGGGTACAAGCTTTTCACTCATCACCACGGCGAATGGTCTGGTGGATAATAACACACGAGGCCTATATGTGGACGCGGACGGGATCCTGGTGGGAACGATTTCGGGGACATCCTATTCTCAGGACAATGGCACGTCTTACAGCACGATTGACCCCGGCAACACGAATACGACGTATCGCGCGAATTCGGTGATCTACCTGGGGCAATCCACCGGCGGCCTGTTAATCTCCACGGACAATGGCGCGTCCTTTACGCAAAGAACCACCGCCGATGGACTGGTGGATAATAATGTGAACAGCATCTTCGTGGACGGCTCGAATCTTTATGTGGCCACCGCCAACGGTTTATCCATATCCACGGACGGCGGCGTGAGCTTCGTGAATCGCACCATGGCCGACGGGATCGGCGACGACATCCTCTATGGCGTCCATGCGTCAGGTAGCACGATATATGTGGCCACCTTCGGCGGGTTCTCCATCTCCACGGACGGCGGCGTGAGTTTCGTGAACCGAACCACGGCCGATGGACTGGGCGCCAATGCCGTCCGGGGCGGGCTAGCCGTGGTCGGCGGCATAGTGTACGCGGGAACCCAGTCGGGACTGTCCATCTCCACGGATGGCGGCGCGAGCTTCGTCAATCGAACCACGGCCGACGGACTGGGTAGTAATGACATTCGCTCGCTATTCGTAACGGCGGGGGGCGATATTTACGCCGGGACCCTTAGCGGGTTGAGTATCTCCACGGACGGTGGAACAAGCTTCGTGAATCGCACGACGGCCGACGGCCTGGGAAGTAATCTCGTGCGGGACGTGTTCGTGTATTGAAACAATTTTACCGTCATTTTCGTACGGTTAGGCCGATGTTTTTCCCTTGAACATCGGCCGGATATTGTGCTTCTAATACTATAGTATATGAGGCGCTTTTCACTATTTGTAGTTTTACTGTCCGGCCTTGCGCTGTGCCACTGCACACCCGAGCGCTACAATCCGGCCGACCCCGCCACCCCGGAATTCCTGCAAAATCAGATTCTGGGTTGCCTGACCGGCAACACCTGCACGAATACCACCGCCGCGGGTGATTCAGGCTCGGGCGACGGTACCGGCGGGACGACTACCATGGGTCCCCCGGGCAATGTCTACGCAACCGGCAGCGCGGGCGTGGGTATCTCCACGGACTCAGGGGCCACGTTTTCCCTGATCACCACGGCCAACGGCCTGGTGGATAATAATACCGACAATGTGTTCGTGGATGAGAACGGTATCCTGATCGGCACGATTTCAGGCACATCCTATTCCGAGGACAATGGCGCTTCCTACTCGACGATTCTGGGGAGCCAGGCCATATCCATGTATCGCGCGAACACGGTCATCTACGTGGGTCAGTCCGGCGGCCTATTCATATCCACCGACAATGGCCAAAATTTTACCCAGAAAACCACCGGCGACGGCCTGGGAGGCAACGCCGTTCGACAGGTCTTCCTGGACGGCTCGAATCTGTACGTAGCCACGGACGGAGGCCTTTCCATATCCACTAACGGCGGAACGAGCTTCGTCAACAGGACAACGGCACAGGGCCTGGGGGACAACAGTACCAGGGGCGTCTATGCATCCGGCTTGGATGTGTACGTGGCGACCCAGGGCGGACTATCCATCTCGACCGACGGCGGCGCCTCTTTCGTGAATCGTACGACGGCCCAGGGGTTGGGCAGCAATAATATCTTCGGCGGGCTGACCTTCGCCGACAATAGACTGTACGCGGCGACGCAAGGCGGGCTGTCCATCTCCACTGACGGCGGCGCCTCTTTCGTGAATCGCACGACGGCCCAGGGGGTGGGCAGCAACACCATCTTCGGCAGGCTGACCGTCCCCGGCGGTCGCCGGTACGCGACGCCGCAAGGCGG
>CAZGYS010000443.1:0-5813 GCA_964530305.1 uncultured Leptospiraceae bacterium | reverse complement strand
CGGCCGGTTACTCCACCATATTTTCCATCGAACTGGTCATCCCCATGGAAAAGCGCGGGGGTTAAGGACTTAAAAATATGACGTCGCTCAGAACATACTTCACGCGGGGAGCAATGTTCGGAGCGGGTCTGGGAGCCGGCCTTCTTTTCATTCTTGCCGCGGGCATTCTGGCGGTTACCGTTACCGGGACCGTAACTTCCTTCGCATCCGGTGAGACCGTTTCCGCCGCGAAAATCAATGAAAACTTCGCCTCACTGAAGGCCGCCATCGAAGGCATTCCTGATTGTACGGAAAATTCCGCGTCTCTGAAAATGTCCGCCAACGCGAACGTGACCAACAATACCTTGAACGTCCTGAGCTGGGACGTGGAGGAATTTGATTCACAAAACATGCATGCCGCCGCCGACCCGACGCGCGTAACCATTAGTACGGCCGGACGTTACCTTGTGATCGGACACTTATCATACGCGGCGAATTCAAGCGGAAATCGCCAGATTCGAATTCTCAAAAACGGTGTTTTATGGACCGTGAATAACGTCCAGGCGCCCGGCTTCGCGGCGATTTTCGATCTAACGGCCGTCATGGACCTGGCGGCTGGGGACTACCTGGAAATCGGAGCCGTGCAAAACAGCGGCGGCACTCTGCAAGTGGAGGCCTCCGAAAACCGCTTCCAGGTCGTTCGTCTGTGCGGAAATTAGCGCGGGTCCATTGACGAAGCGTAGCGGCGCAGATAAAAGAAAACCGCCGTCGCCGCGGACAAGGAAGCTCCCAGCGCCGCGAAGTATATCGCCGCCGGCCACGTAGGCCAGTAGATCACGTGGGCCGCGAATGAAAAGCCGCCGCCCAGCCACCAGGCCACGCAGCGGGAACAACTCGCCCATCGTAAAAATAGACTCGCAACCTTAAACCGAATTCCGCCCACCAGCGGTCCCTGTTTTGCTCCACGCTTGCGAAGCTCGGCTTTGAGCGCCTGGCGATGAGCCCGATACAACCGAAAGGGAGTACTGCCTGTGAGCGGCGCGAATCCCGCCGCCACCCATCGCCGGAGCGAACCCGCCGACGTGAGGCGATGGCCAATCCAACCCAAAAGCGGACAGGCGATGAACCAGAGCCCCAGGAAAATGCGGTTCCTGATGATCAGCTCCCGCACGGAAAAGCCCTGGAAGCCCTCGATGAAATACAGCGATGCGATTAGCGTGCCGGCCAGCACCAGGTGTCTGAGAAATGTTCGGTAGTTCAGCTCCATAATTCAATTGACGTTCGAGTCAAGTTCCCTTATCACTTCCCGGATATGTATCAGAAAGGCAAGACTTTTGAAGAGATTCAAATCGGAGATAAGGCCAGTTTCACGAAAACCATTACGGAAACGGACGTATACCTGTTCGCCGGCATCAGCGGCGACTTCAATCCCGTTCACGTAGACGAGCCTTACGCGAAGACGACTCCCTTCAAGACGCGGATTGCTCACGGCGGCCTGGCCAGCTCGCTGCTGGCCCCGGTTCTCGGCATGAAACTGCCGGGTCTGGGAACGGTGGCCCTGGAAGTTACGCAACGCTATCGCAATCCCACCTACTTCGGCGACACGGTTACGTGCGAAGTGGAAGTCGTCAAGAAGCTGGATCGACTCAAGGCCGTTGAAATGAAGATTCTCTGGACGAATCAAGACAAGAAAGTCGTGGCGAAGGGTACCTGCCGGGTGCTGCCGCCGCAAGCGGAAAGCTGAAACCGACCGCCGTAGCGGGCGGTAAAACCACATTCGAAATAAGTTCGCGATCGGGGGCACGCAATGACGGACGGGAATCTCTTTGAGCGATTCAGTGAAGTCTATTCCTTTTACCTGCCGGAGTCTCACCGCGATTTCTATTCACCCGGTGATCTGGAGCTTTTCCTCAAGGCCCGCTTCGATTTTTTCACCGCGGTAGACGAGGACATCAAGCTGCGGATATTTAATCCGGACGAAAGCCTCTTCTGGCTGGTCAATTCCAGCATCATCGAATTGTCCATGCCGGACTCGCCCTTCATCGTCGATACAATCGTGGACTATTGCAACTCCCATGATTATCGCATCAATCTAATCGTCCATCCCATCCTCCGCGCCGAGCGGGACGAAGGCGGTCGCCTGCAATCCGTCCGACACGCCGACGGCGAAACGGGTCCCATGGAATCCTACGTCTACATGGAGATTACGCGGCGCGACGAAGAGCGACTCAAGGTGCTTCAGCGGGAAATCATGGAGAACCTCCGGGACCTGCGCACCATTGTTACGGATTACGATCGGGTTTTGCCCACCCTGAACGAACTAAAAATCTCGGACGAGGAAATCGCCCGCGAAACCGAATGGCTGAAGCTCAATTTCGTTACCCTGGGCATGGCGGCGGGAGAGGAACGCCTGGGCTTGTTGCGCAAGGACGACACGCACGCCCTGGTGCAACAAGAGCTTTCGCGCATGGACGCGAACCAGGGCGGCGATTCCTTGCTCTTCCGCGAAACCTCCATTCGAAGCAACGTCAACCGGAATCGCTATCTCTACATTGCGCGCCTGCTGGGCGGCGGTCGGGAAATTATCCTGCTGGGGCAATTCGCGCGTAGAGCCCGCAACTCCAGACGCGTCGAGATCCCGGGCATCCAACGCAAGATCACCCGCATGCGCGACGACCTGCGGGCCGCGCCGGCCAGTCACCTGCGCAAGGAAATCGATCAAGTGGGGCGATTGCTCCCGGTGGAAGTCCTCCTCACGCGGCGCTATGAACTGCTGCGCGACATGTTCTCGGCGCTGATAGCCAATACTTACGTAAACGAGGCCGAATTTCAGCTCTTCGTCGACGAGGACTATGATCTTCTGTGGCTGCTGGGAACGATTCCCGCCCGGGACAGCGGACAGATTCCGGGAGCACGCTTCAATGAGTTCAAGGCCGAGTTCCAGGCTGAAACACGCTTTGAAATTCGCAATACGCAGAATCGCAATGAAATCCTGCTCATGGCCGTCCACTCCACGACGAAAACGCCCCATGAGATGCTGGTTCACCTGCGGGAACGACGCGAAGAAGTCTTTACTTCCTGGTCTTCGCGCTTTCGAAAACTGGTGGCGAACAAGTACATCGGCGATGCGCAAATTAACGACAAACTAAAACGCTACTTCGAAGGCATGTCCCCGGCCCATGAATTGCTGCAAGAGCCGGCGGAAGCCCTCTTCGATCTGGATCGCCTGGATCAATTAAAACCCGAGGACGGCTTCTCCGTTCACTTCTTTCAGGAATCCGAGGGACGCGATTTCATTAAAATCTACTCACTGGACGCCACGGCGCTTTCGGATCTCGTGCCGGTATTGACCAACTTCGGCTTCAAGATCCTGGGCGAACAGACCTACCCCTACCTGGACACGGTCACCGACAAAAAGCATTTCATCTATTCGTTTCGCGTCCCCCATCGGGATCTCGCGGTACCCGATCGCAAGCGCGTCGCCGCGGGCATTGAACTGGTTTTGAACGGCGGTACTTCCTCCAACCCCGTGAACGCTCTCGTGCCCGACGCCGGCCTCAACGGCGACGAATTGCGACTCATCAAGGCCTTGCTCGGATACTTCTATCAGTTCGACAAATCCCATTCGCGCTTAAGTTTGCAATGGGTACTCTTGAAATACGGCGATTTCGCGGCGGCCTTGATCAAACTCTTCCACGCGCGCTTCGGCTCGCTCACCGGCCGGGCGGACTATAATCAGGGGCCCGACCAGGGAGAGCTGGCCGAAGCCAATGCCGTCGTAGAGGCTTCCTTCGCGAAACTGGAGTCCGCGCTGGACGAATCCATTTGCCGCGTTCTGCTTTCCATCGTTCAGGCCGTACAACGGACCAATTTCTACCTGGGTCGCGATGAAATCAGTTTCAAGGTAAAGAGCGCCGGCATCGAAAGCATGCCGCGACCGTTGCCCTTGTTCGAGATCTACATGCACGGCTATCACATGGAGGGCGTGCATTTGCGGGGCGGAATGGTGGCCCGGGGCGGGCTGCGCTGGTCGGATCGCAATGACGACTTTCGCACGGAAATTCTGGGCCTGATGAAAGCCCAGATGGTGAAGAACACGTTGATCGTGCCCGTGGGCAGCAAGGGCGGCTTCGTGATCAAGAATCGCGCTTTCGCGGATCGGAAGGAGTTCCTGGACGCGGGCGTGCAAACCTATCGCCGTTTCATAACCAATCTGCTGGAACTGACGGACAATCGCGACGACCAGGGCAATGTGGTACCCGCCGCGGGAATCCGGCGCCTGGACGGAGACGACCCCTACCTGGTCGTAGCCGCCGACAAGGGCACGGCCACCTTCAGCGACATCGCCAATGAAATTTCCGAAAGTCGCGATTTCTGGCTGGCCGACGCGTTCGCCTCGGGCGGGCGCAACGGTTACGATCACAAAAAGCAGGGAATCACGGCCCGGGGCGCCTGGGAATCCGTTCGACGCCACTTCCACGAGATGGAAATCAACCCGGACGCGGATCCCATTACCGTCGCGGCCATCGGAGACATGGGCGGCGATGTCTTCGGCAACGGCATGCTGATCTCATCCAGTATTAAACTAACGGCGGCTTTCAACCATCGCCATATTTTCCTGGATCCGGATCCCGATCCCGCGGCCTCCCACCGCGAACGCCAAAGACTCTTCGACAAGGTTTCCGGCTGGGACGAGTACGATCAAAAAATGATCTCCCCCGGCGGCGGCGTGTATGACCGCAACAGCCGCGAAATTGCCCTTTCGCCTCAGATTCGCGAACGCCTGGGCATCGAGGCCGAAAAAATGTCCGGCGAAGAGCTGATGCGCGCCATCCTCAAGGCGCCGGTGGACCTGCTCTGGAACGGCGGCATCGGCACCTACGTCAAGTCCTCAAAGGAAAGCCACTTTCAGGCGGGGGATCCTTCCAATGATCGCGTGCGCGTGGACGGCGACGAGCTGCGGGTGAAAGTCGTGGGCGAAGGCGGCAATCTGGGTCTTACCCAGGCCGGGCGCGTCGAAGCGGCGCTGGCCGGCGTGCGTTTGAACACGGACGCCGTCGACAACTCGGCGGGCGTGGACATGTCCGACCACGAAGTCAACTTGAAGATCCTGCTCACCACCCTGCAACGCAAGAACATCGTAAAAAACGACGACGAGCGCAATGCGATCATTCGCAAGTACGATCCTGATGAAATCGATCTCGTGCTGGCGCACAACTATTCGAACAATCTGGCCCTTTCGCTGGACTACCGGCGCGTGCCGACGCAATTCGCGGACTTTCGCGCGCTGATCAAGCTCTTGAACCGCGAAGGCTTGCTCAATCGCGAGCACGACTCCATTCCATTCGAGGCGGACCTCGATCGGCTGGAACAGGAAGGCAATCGCACGCTGCCCCGGCCGGTGCTCTGCTCCCTGATGGGCTTTACCAAACTCTACATCGCGGATCTGTTTTTGAATTCGGAGGACTTCGGGGACGACTGGTATGATCGTTACGTGCTGCGCTATTTTCCCGACGGCCTGGTTCAGGACTACCGGGCGGAGATTCAGGCCCACCCCCTGAAACGCGAAATCGTCATTACTGAAATCGTGAACGACGTGATCAATCACGCGGGCATCGCCTACTTCCAGCGCATGCTCGGGCGCACCGACGCGGATCCCGTGCGCATAGCGCGGACCTATATGCAGGTTTCGGAATTCCTGAATCCGGACGCCCTGCGCCGAGGCTTCCAGGAGCCCTGGCCTAAGGCGGAACTGCACTACGAATACTTGATTCGCCTGGAAGAGAAAATCGCCCGCATCAACGGACGCCTGCTCCGAGACGGAGACGCAATCA
>CAZGYS010000442.1:0-5814 GCA_964530305.1 uncultured Leptospiraceae bacterium | reverse complement strand
CCTCCTCCTTTGGAAGCCGCCTGATTCGGTGTCCTCTAAAACGGGTATAGTCTAAGTACAGTATCGTAAGAGGCCGCTCCCGCCGGGTGGGATCTTTGGCTGGAATTGGGGGTTTAACTTTGGAAGGAAGAGCGTCGAACCGCCGCCGCTCGTAGGTTGCGCGGGGATATCATAAAATCGCGCGAAAGTCAATCGCAAATAATCGCTCTATTGAAGACGCTTATGTACCCATCGCCGCAACCCGGGCGATGGGTACATACAAAAGGGGTTAATTGAAATCGTAACCCTGAATGGTAAACTTCGAGACGGGGTTCTTGTTGCCGCCGAAGAGCACATGCAGCATGGCATGCAGAATGTAGGTCTTGCCTTCGCGCATAACTCCGGTCGTGGCGAATACGACGCCGGAATCTTTTTTCGCGACAACTTTCGCGGACGCCCAGTTATCCGACGATTTGAGCTGAATGATTTTATTCGTGCTCGCATTCGCGGCGAGAATTACGCTGCCGTTCGGTCCTTTCAACAAGCCGTCTGCCCCGGGAAATTTCTCCGCCAGCTTGACTTGCGTGAACTTCTTGGGATCGTTCTTGGGAATCTTAAACAGCAGGCCCTCATTGTACTTGGCCACCAGCAGAAAATCGCCCAGGTCCAGAATGCCGTTCAGGTTAAAGCCCTTGCCGACGAAACGATCGTCCATGAGAAAAACCGAAGCCTTGTTGTCGGTCGTAACTTTGTAAATGATGGGCGAAAAACTATCCGTAATGAACGCCGTGCCGTCCGCGGCCAGGGCGATGTCGTTGCAAAAGTGCGGGATACCCGGTTTCAAGGCGCCGAGATCAATGTACCTGGTCAGTTTGCCCGTGCGAAGGCTGGCGATTGCCAGTCCCGCGAGTTTCCCCTGGGTTTCTTTCGTCGTGTGTTTGCTGGGCCCGGGATCCGAATTGCAGATCAGCACGCGATCCCGCGGCGGATCCAGGCGAATCCCGATGGCGGATTTCATCTGGGGTGCTTCAAAAAATCCGGCGTAGCTGCCATTGTCCTTCACCTGTCCAACCGTGCCTTCGCGCAGGGAAGTGACCAGAAAGCGGCGATTTCGCCCGTCATATTCCAGGCCCTCGGGGTAGAGCGACGGTTGCGTAAAGCTCACGGCCGCGGGCGGAGGCGACGCGGGTTTGCAGCCGGACCAGGCGATGGTTGTCGCGAGGGTAGCGCATGCAAGAAGAAAGGAAACTGTTTTATTTCGGGTCATTGGTGCTCCTGTTTGACGGCGAGAATGTGAATATGCAAGCATTCGCGCCGCGTGTGTCAAATGAAAATAACTAAATGAAAATTATTGAAAGTCATAGCCCTGTATGGTGAAGCGCGTCACGGGCTCCAGGTGGTCCCGGGCGATTCGATGTAACTGGGCATGGACGACGTAAACGCGATTCCCCACCCACGTGCCCGTCGTCGCGAACACGGCGCCGGTGTCGTGGCCGGCTTTGACTTCGGCCGAGGCCCATTCGTCATTGGACGTGAGTTGAACCACGCGATTGGTCTTACCGTTCGCGATCAAAAGGACCGAATTGCCCGGCCCGGCAACGAGCCCGTCGGCTCTGGGAAAGGAGCGCGGCAGGCGAACTTCACGGATGTCGGCCCGATTCTTGAGTGAAATTTTGAGCAGGCCGCCCGTGTCGAATTTCGCGACCAGCAAATGGGAACCGCGAAACAAAATTCCATTGGCGACGACGCCGGCGCCCTTGAGTAAGGGATGTGCGGTGAGAATCGAAGCCCGGCCTTCGGGCGTGACGCGATAGATCACGGGCGAGTAGCTGTCGGTTACATAGGCGATACCGGTTTTCGGATCCACGTCTACGTCATTGCTGAAACGGCGATTCCCCGGCGCGCCGACCTTGCCCGCGTCCGGTCTCGACACGGCCGCGAGATCGACCGAACGGATCAGCTTTCCCGTGGACAGACGCAGGATGATTAAGCCGGCCGTCTTGTACTTCGTCGCGGGCGAGGTGCGCAGGGCACGCCCGTGATCGGTGTGGCAAACCAAAATTCTGTCTCGCGCCGTGTCCACGCGAATGCCGACGGTGGACTTGAAGCGTTTGTCCCGAAAGATCTCGCGATAACGACCTTCGCGAGTTACGCGCCCCACCGTTCCCAGGCGCATGGATGACACGATGAACTCCCGCCGAACAGGATCAAAATCCACTCCCTCGGGATAAAGGGACCGAGCTTCAAATTCGATTTTCGTAGGCAATTCAACATCACCCCGGCCGCAGGCGGTCAGGCAGCAAATCATTATCGCCGCCGAAAAAAACTGGAATCGGGTTTGCATGCGTCGATACCTTTCATCTATTTTGAAGCGTCAAGCATCTTCACGCGGCGGCGGGTTACGTCAAATCGCGGTCCGCGCGCCCGGGGACTGGACCCGAAGCCGGTCGTGAATGTCGGGAAATATTCTTTACACCCCGTCGCCTGATCCAGGATCTTGAATTCGTTCATGCCTGTACTAAAAACACATATTAATACGAATGATCCTGAGTTCGCGGAAAACCGGCGAGAGCTGCTGGAACGCACCGCCATGGTGCGGGACGTCGCCGCGAAGACTCGTCTCGGCGGCGGCGAAAAATCGCGCAAGCTGCACGAGTCGCGCGGAAAAATTTTCGCGCGGGATCGCATCCAACTGCTTCTCGATCCCGGTTCGCCCTTTCTGGAGGTAGGCCTGTTTACGGCCCAGGACGTGTACGATTTTCCCGTGCCGGCCGCGGGTATCGTGTGCGGCGTCGGTCTCGTGGAAAAAACCGAATGCATGATCGTCGCCAATGACGCCACGGTGAAAGGCGGTACGTACTTTCCTCTTACGGTTAAGAAGCACCTGCGGGCGCAGGAAATCGCCCTGGAGAATCGCCTGCCGTGTATCTATCTGGTTGATTCGGGCGGGGCTTTTCTTCCCATGCAGGACCAGGTCTTTCCGGACCGCGAACATTTCGGGCGCATCTTTTATAATCAGGCGCGCATGTCGGGGGAAGGCATTCCGCAAATCGCCGTCGTCATGGGTTCGTGCACGGCGGGCGGCGCCTACATCCCGGCCATGTCCGAGGAGACCATCATCGTGCGCGGCACGGGTACGATTTTTCTCGGGGGGCCGCCGCTGGTGAAGGCCGCCACGGGAGAAGAGGTGACGCCGGAGGAACTGGGCGGCGCCGAGGTTCATACGACAACCAGCGGGGTCGCGGATCACTACGCGCAAAACGACGAACACGCGCTGGAGATCACGCGAGACATTGTTCGCAATCTTAATCACGTAAAACCCGGACTGCTGCATCGCGCGCCGGCCCGGGCGCCGCTCTACGACCCGGCGGAGATTCCAGGCATCATTAATCACGATTTGCGCAAGCCTTACGACGTACGCGAAATCATCGCGCGCATCGCCGACGGCTCCGAGTTCGACGAATTCAAGGCGCGTTACGCCACGACCATCGTGACGGGGTTCGCCATGGTGCAGGGGTATCGCGTGGGCATCATCGCCAACAACGGTGTTCTCTTTTCCGAGTCGGCCCTGAAGGCCACGCACTTCATCGAACTGTGTTGCAGTCGCAATATTCCCCTGGTCTTCCTGCAAAACATCACCGGCTTTATGGTGGGACGTCAGTATGAGGCGGGCGGTATCGCGCGAGACGGGGCCAAGATGGTCAATGCCGTCTCCAACGCGAACGTTCCCAAAATCACCGTGGTCATCGGCGGTTCCTACGGCGCCGGAAATTACGGCATGTGCGGCCGCGCGTATTCGCCGCGTTTCTTGTGGATGTGGCCCAACGCACGTATCTCCGTAATGGGCGCGGAGCAGGCCGCTTCGGTTCTATTGACCGTAAAGTTGGATCAGCTTGCGCGCGAAGGCAAGACCATGACGGATGAGGAGCAAATCGCCTTCAAGCAGCCGATCCTGGAAGAGTATAATTCGCGTTCGGATTCCATCTATTCCAGCGCCCGTTTGTGGGACGACGGGATCATCGACCCGGCGGACACGCGTAAAGTCATCGGTTTGAGCCTGAGTATCTGCGATAACGCTCCCATTCCCGACGTCAACTACGGAGTGTTTCGCATGTAGGCGATTTTCGCCCGGGTCCCGCGCCATGATCAAGAATTTCGCCGGCAACACGTTCAACATTTATCATGTTATGACCTACCTGATTCCGGGGGTCATGGTGCTTTCCTTTATCTACTGGGGGGCCGCCGGAATCGCCGCGCGTCCCCTTCCCAATCCTTTCGCCAAGAGCCCCGACAAGTACGTCTACGTCATGAACGCCATCTTCGTTCTGCTGAGTGGATACCTGGTGGGCCATTTCGTGCAGATTTTCAGCAGCGTGTTTGAAACGCGATTGAATCGAAAGATGGGTTGGCTTTCCGAGAAGTTTCTGCGGGACGACGACAGTTACTATACGCCGGCTTTCAAGGCGAACATCAAAAAATACGCGCGCGAGGTTTTCGACCTGCCGGCGGAACCGCGCAAGGCCGACGAGCGGGCCCTGCGAAAGCGACGACAGGAAATTTTCAATCTCTGTTATACCTTGATCCAGCAGGAGAACCTGGGCGCGCAGACCTATATCTTCAGCAGCATGTACAGCTTGTTTCGCGGAATGCTGGGGGCCGTCTGGGTGGGGCTGGCCGTGGGCGCGCTGATTTTGCTCAAGCACCTCTTGCTGCTCCTGCCCTGGTGGCCGGCGCCGACCGTGGACCCGATCTTCGAATTTCGAGGCCTGCATATACCTGTTGCCCTGGTTGTGCTGGTCGTGCTGGGTCTATTGATTCGTCCGCTGGAGTATCGCTTCAGTCTATTTCGTTCCCACTTCGTAAATTCGGTGTATCGCAGTTTTTACGTCTGGCGCAAGCGCCTTAATTTCAATCGCAATAAGCTTGAATTTACGAGCGTCGCGCAACCCTCGGATCAAATGGGCGAACTGTAAAATTGTTCGTTTAGGTGCGGATCCCGTGGCCCGTTGAAGTTGGATCTGCATGTTTGGGCTTGCGGCCCCTGTTGACCTTTTCCTTCTTCCGTGCTATCATGCCCACCCTTGCCGGGCCCCGGCGCCGCCGCTCCCATCCTAAGAAAACCCACCCAGAAGCGGGCGCGGCACATACGTTCGGATCGAACGGCTTCCCGCCCGGCAGGGTGGGTCCGTACAACTGGATGGATTTTTTTGGCGGGGATGTGTCCAAAATGGAGGTTGTGAATCGTCATAGGGGTGAGGAGCAACGAAATGGGAGACGGGACGGAAGGACGAAAAGAGGTGGGAGCGCGGGTGTTGAGATTGAAACCGAAGGAGGCGGACGAGGCGCCGGAGCAGGAAGGCGGCTTTCGCGTGGCGGCCTACTTCAGGTATCTGGTAACACTGGAGGCCGCTACCGACAGGAGAACTGCTCGTAGCCGCGCCCCCGCACCTTGCGCGTAGAACGGCCGGGCTCATCGCACACGCATTTTGATTCCCGTTCGAACTCGGGACGAGTCTGAAACAGAAAATCGCATTCGCCCGCCGGCATGTTGCGAATGCAGACGTGGACGTTCTTGCGCTTCCAGAAATAATTGCAGTTCACGTGACCCGGGTCGAGTCGCGCCGAACACGAAGCCGCAAGGACGCCGGCCGCGAACGCCCACAGGCAAATCACCGCGGCCCGCCGGACCGGCCGACTAGCCGTCTTTGCTGAAACGAATCTCAACGGAGTGTCCATGTTCTTGATCGAAACCCTCCAGCTTACTCATGAGGCGAATGGGTTCCAGCGCGTTTCGCAAACTTTCGCGCGTGGGATGCTGATAGGTAATGCGCTTCA
>CAZGYS010000441.1:0-5826 GCA_964530305.1 uncultured Leptospiraceae bacterium | reverse complement strand
GTCCAGCCCCCGGGCCGTGTCCTCCGCTTTCGCCAATGAAGCCGCGGGCTCACTGTAGCGATTCTCTTCATTCAGCGAATACGCCAGGGCCGGCGCGTTCCCGACCAGATAAGCATACACCGCGCGCCGGGCCTCGAGTTCTCGCCGAGCCGCGGCATCCGACGTAAACGCGCGCGCCCGGGTGTCGATATCCGCGCGCAAATCATTTAGAACGACATTGATATCGCGGTCCCCGCCCGTGAGACCCGCGGGGAAAAGCGCGGCCAGATGTTCGACCGCCGCCCGATTCAGCGCGGCGCCTTTCTGTTTCGCTTCCAGTTCCAGCGAATCAACCAGCGCGTCCATGCCGCTGGTCGTGCCGGTCTTATCCAGCAAGAACGCCAGCTCCGCCTTGCCGCCGCGAATACGCTCGGCGAAGCCGTCCGCCAGGGAAAACAGAGCATCGTTCGCGTCATTGTACAATTTGCTTCTTTCGCTCAAAGCCGCGGCCAGCGCCGAAGCTTGCGCGGCATGGGTTTTAATTTTCATGGAAAGGGCGTTAAATGCTTTCGCGTCTTCGTCCAGTAGTTCCTTGAGTGCCCGAGCGGTCGTATTGTGATTGGTTTTCCATCCGGCCAGATTCGCAAGGGCGTTCACGCGCGCTTCGTTCGCGCGCGTACCATCGATGAACTTTTCGGCGGCGTCCATAATGCTTCGCGCAGTGGAGTCCAGGTCGGCTTGCGCGCTTTGCATGGAAAGCAAGTGTCGTTCCGTGTCCGCCAGTGCTCCGCGATAAGTCGCCTCGGCCTTTAACAGTTTAGAGAGTTCGGCCTGATACGCCGCACCGGCCTTGAACGCAGCTCCCGCGCCGGCATTGGCCGCGGCGTAGGCCTGAAAAGCAACCAGCGTGGTTTCGAACTTATCGCGTTCGGTTTCCAGCGCGGCGATTTTCGCGTCCCGTTCCCCTGCCAGATCCTTGTACACATCACGCAGGACTTTCAGCTCCTGGATTCGACCATGAAGCGTATCCGGCTCGGGTACGTTCAAGCCTTCCAGCCCGGCCGTGAGTCCGTCGAGATTCGCGGCGAAATCAGTGGGCGCGCTTGTGGCCGGGGCCAGCCTATCGCGCAAGGACTTTTGTTCGCCGGACAGCGGATTTAAATTGCCGGTGAGTTCGTCCGCGGCATCCACCACGGGCCGGTCCGCCGTCGACAGACGCGCCTTGAAATCCTCAAGTTGTTTGCGTGCCGCGGCCGCGCCGTCGTTACCGAACAATCGCGTCAGCAGATCTCCCGCAAGCAGGGCGTCGATTTTATCCGTGAGTCCACCCGGCGTCGCAAGAGCGGTATTGATTTCCGCGTACTGCTCCTTGACCTGTTCGAAATTGGAAATACGCGCGACCACGTCGTGATAAAAGTCCAAAGAACGTAGCGCGTTCTCTTTTTCATACAAAACGCCGAAGACCTTCGCTTCGTTCTGGCGAACTTTCTCTCGCGCCAGGCCCAGTTCAATCAGGGTATTGTCGACCTCGTCACGCAGACTCGAAATGCGCACCGGGTTGCCGTCCGCGTCCAGTTTCGGGCGACCGTCCTCGAAGACCGGTATGGTTTGTCCGCCGATGTACTGAATGATGTCCGGATTTTGCGCAAGAACCTGGAGCTTCAGGATTTCATCGTAGCGCTTACGCGATTCGTCCAGGTTCTTGCGCGCCGTCTCCAGCGCCGTACGCTTCTGCTCCAGTTCCTTTGACGCGTCATCGACGCCTTGCGAAAGATCGCCGCCACCGCCGCCGGGATTCGCGCAAGTGTAGCTTGAGGCGTCTCCCCCATTCAGCTCCGCCAGACGCTTGAGATAGCATTGCTCCGCGTTCGCGTGAGTCGCCTGCGCGGCGTCCAACCGCACGGCGATGTCCCCGGGCGTTTCCTTAACATTAGCCAGGGCGTAATCGTAAACGGCCTGCGCCCGCGCCAGGCGTTGTTCAATGAGCTCTTTTTCCTTATTGGCGATTTTGAGATCGAATTCCGCGGTGGTGAGCACATTGTTCGGGCCCGTTCCATTCAAGAGCCCCACGCCACCCGCGTTGCCTTGCATGTCCTGATCATGCACGACGTTTTGGGCGGCGACGACCACATTACGATAGCGCGTTTCCAGACCCTGCCAGTACCCCAGTTGCGTTTCGTAAGTACTTTTCACCGACGGGTTGCCGACCACGTCCGGTCGTTGCAGCGCCTCCTGGAACCAGCGAATATTCTCCACGATGGTGCCCAGCGTATCGCTTCCGCCCAGGACCATTTGCTCCAGGCCCCGCGCGTGATCGGTATACGCCGCGCGACTGGTTTCGGTGAACCGGTCCAGTTGCGCCAGGGCCTTGCGCTTGTTCTCGGCCAGGTCCGCCTGCCCCGCGTCCCAGCGCGACAGCCCCGCCTGGATTTGTTTATTAATGGTGTCGACCCAGCTACTTTGCGCATCTAAAATTTCCTGATACGCCCGCGCCCACTCCCGCGTACCTTCCGTTCTCTGGTCCGCCGTTTCCCGATCGAACTTCAGCTTCTTTAGAATGATTTCATCGATGGCCGCCTGCCACTGCTTGCGCCCGTTCTCCAGCGCCGCGGCGATACGCGTATCCGCGTCGTCACCGCCGGAATCGTAACCGACCACGAGAGTACCGCCCGAGCCGTCGTCGCGTAAGAGCGCGCCCGTAACGGGATCGACATTGCGAGAGACCCTCTCAATCAGCAGTTGCGCCAATCGCGCGGGATCGGTTTCATCGGCGATGGTACGATTCAAATCCGCGGCGCGATTTTCGCGACGAATGAACGCCTGTCGGCCGCGCCCCAGCTCCCGGTATTCATCATAACGATACAAGTCCCGGTATTCCTGCTCAATACGCGCTACTTCGGCCAGGAAGGCCGCGCGCTCCGCACCCGCGAGGCCGGTGCCCGAATCACGCAGCGTGGTGGTGCGCGCCGTCAGCTTCGCTTCCCATTCGGCGCGCAGGGTCGTCACCGCGGCCGTGGCCGCATCGAAGGCCGCGATGCGAACGTCGATGGAATCCGTATCGTTGAAATTCAGGGCATCCGCCGCCGCCACGGCAGAACGAATATCATCGATTTTGATTTCGTCCAGCAAGGGCAAGAGCGGCTCGCTCGCCAGTCGCGCGCGCCATTCTCCGCGACGCTCATCGATGCCCTGGTCTACTTCTCGCTCCCAGGCCGCTCGAGCGGTTGCCTTTTCGTTTTCGTATTGAGTCTTAAGATTTTCTTTTTGCTCGGCGGGAACATCTTTCAGCTTTTGTTCGATTTCGCGGTCGGCGTTCAACTCCCACTCGGCGGCCGACAACGCCCGGCCGCTTTCAACAATGCGATTCCATTCCGCGTCGCTTTTCTTTTTGTTCGCTTCATCGAAGTATCGCCGGAGGTCCTGACGAACATTGGGCGTTTTCTTGAAGTTAAAGTCGGGAGTCTGGGCCGTGGCGTGGCCGGCGGCAAGCAGCAGGGAGAGGCAAACGGCGGCGAGCCGCGCGGCGGTGTTTTTGAGCACCTTGCGGATCTCGGATGCGGGAAAAGCAAAAGAATTGGAACGGAAGTACTTCATAATCTATTTCTCATGGTCAGGCCGGCGGTCCGGCGTGAAAGTGGATGCTCAAATATTTCAGATAGGCCGACGGCACATGGAATTCAGTGGGCACAATAAGCGCGGGCAGGACATTCGCTCGGTGGCGGGCCGGCAGAAATCGCCGCGGCGAATCGCCCGGGCGAAAGCCGACCACCGGGGTGTTCACCATTACAAGGTCCTTTCGTGAGGGACATGGGCCGGGTGCCGGCGCGGTGGGTTCCCCGGACTCGAAGACGGGGATTGCCCCGGCCTTCAGCCAACCAAGCAGACTGCTTTCGTGCTCATCTTCAACGGCTCTGAGTTCTTTTTCCGCCGCAATCTTGCGATCCGCCTCGACAATCGCCCGGCGCCAATCGGTCTTCTCGCTCCGCCCGGGCTCATCAGGTAATACCGCGAGAGCGGACACCGCCGGGACCAGCATTGTGAATACTGTACACAAATATTTGAGCCGCGAAAAGAACATGCGAAAGCGCCAATTGAGAGGGCATTATCGCATACTTGTCCGTATTTTAGCAAGAACTAGTTGGGGAAATTGCCATGGCTTTTCATGCGCCAACGGGACATAACTCCAGCCCGCCCGGGTTCCGGTTCCAGTGTGCTCCGACCGGACCAAGTTCCCATTGACCGGGAAACCCCGGCCCGACCATTGTTCCCGCAAGTAAAACCATGACGTCAACGAAGCAAGCATCCACTTTCGACACCGCTCTTCGGCTGGAGTCCGTACGAGCCATTCGCTACGGAGCATTCTATGCCCAGTTCACGGTCCTCGCCGCCATCATCGCCGTGATTACATTGGCCGTGACTACCGGCGTTCCGCTCGCGTCCGTTCTCCCGCTGGTGTTCTTTCTGTTGAGCGCCGTTCTACTGCTCGTCTTCATTCACCAGAACGCGCGCCGAGGCGAAAAAGCGAACATGCCCCTGCTGTACGCCGGCCTCCTGTTAATTGTTTCCAGTCCGTCCTTCTTCCTGATCATCATGAATTTCGTGCGCGAAGGCGGCACGGCCAGTTTTTACGTAGGCCCCGTGGTCATGGCCCACTTCCCCATGCTGGCGCTCACGGGCCTGCTGTTCAATTTACGCTTCTCAATCCTGTGCGGCCTCTTCGCGGCGATTTTGAACTTCATAGCCTTCTTGATTGCGCGCGACGAACTACTGCTGGTCCGGTCCGACAACGTCGAACTATTGCGCATCTTGAGTCAGGACGGCCCCAATACCATGCGCAGCGTAATTATTTTCTTTACGGGAATTCTGACCGGTGTTGTTTCCATGTACGCCAAACGATTGTTCACGCGCATCGTCTCGGAAACCGAGGAGAAGGATAGAATCAATCGCATCTTCGGCGAATACGTCAGTGAGGAAGTACGCGAAAAGGTAACCCGGGACACCCTGGTGGAAACCGGTCGCCGAGGCAAGGCCGTGGTTCTCTTCAGCGACATTCGCGGCTTTACGACGCTTTCGGAAAGACTGACGCCGGAAGAACTCGTGGAACAACTGAACGAGTACTTCGATGAGATGGTGACCATCATTTCGCGCAATCGCGGCGTCGTCGACAAATTCATCGGCGATGCCGTCATGGCCACCTTCGGCGCCGTGGCGGATCTGCAAGACCCCTGCCTGGCGGGCTTAAACGCGGCCCGGGAAATGCAGGCCGGCGTGGTCAAACTCAATGAAAAGTTTCGCGCGTCCGGACGACCGGAGTTAAAAATCGGCATCGGCTTGCACTATGCGGAAGTTCTGCAGGGCGTCATCGGAAGTCGCACGCGTAAGGAATACACCGTCATGGGAGACGGCGTCAACGTGGCGGCCCGCCTGGAATCACTGACGAAGAAGGCGGGCGCGGGCATTTTGTTTTCGCGCGAATTCCTGGACGGCCTGGCGCCTGAACATCGCGAAGCCGACGATATACGCAAACTGGGTCGCATTCGCCTGCGGGGCCGCGAGGAAGAAACGCGCGTCTACGCGGCGGGCGCGGAATCGCCATGAGCGAAAACCCTTTCGAAGCCCCGGCCGTCGCGAACGCACCGGAAAATATTCAGACTCCCCCGGCCCGGGGTGTTCCCGCGAGTCTGTTCAGTCGCATTATTTCCGCCGCCATGGATTTCGTAATCTGGTTCGGCGCATTCGCGGGAGCAATCTGGGTTATCGGCGCCCATGGTGAAAATCTCCTCAAGACGCGCGTGGGAATGTCCATGGTTATCTTGTTCGCCTTTTGCGCGCAAGCACTGCCGGCCT
>CAZGYS010000440.1:3577-5829 GCA_964530305.1 uncultured Leptospiraceae bacterium | reverse complement strand
GGCGTTTTGTTTGATCAATCCGTGCTTCATATTCAATCGAGTCCTTAAGTTAAAACAATGCCGACCGGGCTCATACGCCCTGGCCGGTCATTACCATGTGAATCAGATTCAAATCGCTTTCATTGCCGGTTTCCGGCTGAACGTCGAAACCGGAAGCGGGATCCAGCAGGCGATTCGCGTCGAAGAAATACGTCGAGCGATCCTCGCTGGTGGTCTGGCCGAGCACGCTTGACGAAGACGATTGCGCCGCGCCGAAGCGGCCGTTGGTATACAACATGTAGCCGCTTTCGCTGGTTTCCATGGCGCCGTAGAGCGAGCTGGTAGTATGGGTGTAGTTCCCCACGAGATTGCCGTCGGAGTAAACCGCGGCGCCCTGGTATTCCTCGTGGAACAACCCGCCCAGGGTATCCGTATAATAGCTGCCCGTCGCCGCGAGAGTCCCGTCGGAATAACCAAGTCCGAAGGAACCGCCTTCTTCCTGCAAACCCCACAGAACGGAATGCTCAAAGCCGCCGGTGGCCATGAAACTACCGTCCGAATAAATCGCGTTAACATTCGCCGAGGCGCTTTCCAGTCCCCACAGATAACTACCGTGCGCGCTGGCCGTGGCACCGAAGGTTCCGTCCACGTACGCGATAGCACTGCTGCCGCCGCCTTCCAGAAGACCCCATCCCACTCCGGCGTTGGCCGTCTGCTCGAAGGCGAAATTCCCGTCCGGTGAAATCGCCAGGCCTTGATGCGAATTGCCCGTCAACAATCCGCCCGCCACGTCGAAACCCATGTCCTGGGAAGCGATGAATCCGCCGTCCCAGTAAGCCATGGTCTGGCTCGCGCTTACATCCGCGAGGCCCCAACCAACGCCGGCTTCCAGCCCGCTCGTCGCCGCGAAATTACCGTCCTCGGTAATCGCCAATGAGCTGTTGGCGTCGGCGGAAAGCAAACCACCGGCCAGGTCGAAACCGGCGTCGGCCGTGCCGATGAAACCGCCGTCCCAGTATGCGGCCGTCGCGCTGGCGCTCGCGTCCAGCAGACCCCAGCCCACGCCCGCGTCCACGCCGGCGGTAGCGGCGAAATTGCCGTCCTGCGTAATGGCCAGGCCCGCGTTTTGATCAATGGATATCAGACCACCGGCCACGTCCACGCCCGCGGTTTGCGATGCGATGACGCCGCCGTCCCAGTAAGCCAGGTTCGCGCCGGCATGCACGTCCAGTAGACCGTACCCCAGGCTCGCGTCGGCGTTCGCGCTCGCGGCGAAATTGCCGTCCTCGGTCACGACTACCGCGGCGTTCGCGTTGGCCGAGAGCAGTCCGTTACCTATGTCGACGCCGGCGTCCGCGGAAGCCGCGAAGTTACCGTCCAGATAGGCCATATCCATCCCCACGTCCGCGGAGACGATGCCCAGATCAATGCCCGCGCTCGCCGAGGTAACGAAGTTAAGCCCGCCGTCCTCGGTGTAGGCGGTCGTATTACTGAAATTCGCGTTGGCGATTCCAATATTAAAGTCCATGTCCGTGGAGCTGTAGGCGGAAAAACCATCTTCGCCATTGTAGGCGATTTGCGAATCATGATTGAATTCGAAGACTCCCAGATCCAGTCCGGCCGAGGCGGAAGCCTCAAAACCGTCCGGACCGGCTTCTACGCCGGCGGAGAAGTGACCCACGCCGAAGTTCGCGTCCACCTCCGCCTGGAAACCTTCGCTGCCGCTGTAGCTGACTTCCACGTCCAGACCGACGCTGCTGCCGCGATTTCGATTGCGATGCATCTGCAACATGAAGCTGCCGAGCCCCGGCATGCCCGTGGCTTCTTCCACCGCGTCCACGAAGAGGGACTGGGAATAGTTGTTCACGGCGTCGCCCACGCTGGTGCCGCCCATGACCGGAAATAGAATTCCCGTCACCAGACCGGCGGGAATTCCCGTGGCTTCCTCAATAGCCGACGCGAAAGCGCCCTGCACCTGGGATTCCACCCAGCCGTTGACCGTGCCGCCGGTCACGAGGGTCGTAACCAGGCTCTTGACCATGCCGGCGGTAGACGCTTGCGCGGCGGCGTTGCGTCGCGATTGCTCGGCCATGTATTTCGCGTATGAGTTCGCGTCTCGAACCTGATCCACCGCCGCGTTGCCCTTTTCTCCGGCGACGGCATTGAAATCACTTAAACTTTGAGAGAACTGATTAATGGCGGCGGACATGTCCCAGTCCGAGAATAGCCCGCCCGTATTTACGAGAGCCACCGACGTGGGCGGAGTGATGACG
>CAZGYS010000440.1:0-3558 GCA_964530305.1 uncultured Leptospiraceae bacterium | reverse complement strand
GTCATGCCCGGCTCATAGTCGCCGGCGCGGGTAGGATCTCCACCGGGCTTGAGCCTTGCCGAGCCGTCCGGAATTTCGCGCGTAATGGTAAGGTTCCCGTCCGCGTCCACCGTCCCGTTAAACCCGGCGCTGGTAGCCATTTCGCGAATGCGATCCATGACCTGTTGACGCGCGGCAAGAGCCTGATTGGACATGGCGCTCGCCGAGCTCAAGTTCATTACGCCGCGAGCGGCCGATCGAAACTCCTTCACCAGTCCGTCAATCTGGGAAAAGTCCGGAGCCTGCTTGTCCGCTCGGTTCAGGAAATCCTTTTCCAGCGTGGGCAGAGCCTTAACGGCGGAGGCGATGCGACGTTTTACATACGCGCTCCGAGGACCCGAAGGCAAGTCGTTCATGAGATCCGTAACCACGGCGGCCGTTTGTCCTTTCAGGCGAGCCATGACCTTTTTATCCGCGCCATTGCGCGCTTGCGCCATCAAGGACGTCTTCTTCTTATTAAAGTCGGCCTGCTTCACGGCCCAATCCCGCCGCCCCTTGCGATAGTCGGCCTGCATGTCGTTGAGCCACTTATCCCGTTCCTGAGTCAATTGCAGGCGGCTCTGGTCATAGGCGGCGGTCGCCTGCGCGCGTTTCGCGTCGGCGTCCGTTTTCCAGGCGTCGAAGTCGGCCTGGTATTTGGCCGCTTGCGTCTCCCAGTTGGTGATGGCGGGCAGAATGTTATCGCGCCAGTTGGCGACGATGGGCGCCAGGTCGTTGGCGTAGCCGCTCCAGATATTGTAGTTCGAATCCGCGACGGAATCATACCAGCTATAGTCGACGGCGATTCGCGCCTCGACCTCGCTGAATTGCTCCGTGATGCACAAATAGTACGGAGGAATACCGCCGCAACCCGTGGCGTCGTATTCGAAGGCGCCGTCTCGCGCGAAGGAATACCATTCATTGACGCGGCCGCTGCCCACCGTATTGGGATAAGGGCGATGCCCCGGGCTCCATCCCTGCGCGTCCACGCGATGCCAGGCGGTAATCTGTCGCGTCTCTCCCAGCTTGGCCTTCAGCGCCGCGTCTCCACCACCGGTATGGTACAGATGCACGGCATTGGCCCAGGTGCCGGGAATATTTACGTGATTGCGCCCCTGCCCCGCCGTACCTTCGGCCGTATTGACGGGCAGACGCCCGCGAACATTGCGCTGCCAGGTGTCTCGGGTATCCTTCGTCTTTTGTTCCTGCGCGATGAGAAAATCGCTCATGGTTTTCGTCAGCACGGAAATGGGCTGCCCATTGGTAAGCCCGGTTTGCATGGAATTGATAAAAGCCTGCAGCGCCTGGCCGTCCGCGTTCAAGCCGCCGCCACCGCCTTCCTTGAACAGGCCATTACTATCCAGATAGGTTTGCATGGCGGTTACGGTAAGCGCCATGTTGTCTCGTACGGTCTTTTCGTATCCCTTGATGCGCAGGCGATTTTGTTCGAACTCGGCCTGCTTCGCGTTAAGGGTATCCTGAAACGCCTGGTGTTCCGTCTGCAAATCCCCCAGCGCCGTCTGAAACTGATTCATGCCGTCTTTCATGCCCGCGCGAAAGTCTCGCTCCCATTTAAGGCGATCTTCGCGCAGGTTCGCGCCGGTCTTGTTCAGCGCGGTCTCGATTTGTTCCCGCGTGGAGGTGGCGGAGTTGGTATTCAGTAGAGCTTTCGCCACCGAACCGGCCGAGCGACGCTTGTCTTTTTTAGAAGCGGCTTGTTGCGATTGCTTTTTGTCTTTCGAGAGCTTTGTCAAGTACGCCGCGCGACGCGCTTGAATGGACGCTTCCGCGGCCACGGTCCAGGCCGCCAGGTTTTGCCGCTTCTGCAGCTGCAACTGCTTACGCATGTAGTCCTGGTATTCGGGTACGGAATTAAACGCGTCCGCCGAATTGATGGCCGCAACGCGCGAATTGATATCGGCGTCGACGCCCACTTCCCAGGCGGCCTGCAGGACGGATACGCCGTCGGCGATGATGGCTTCCCAGGTATTTTGACTGTAGGCGCCGTCCGCCTGCTGGAAGTAAGGATCCAGATCACTACTGGAGAAACCGGGCGTGTTGATGGTCGGCGGCGAAATGGGCTGCGCGAAAAGGCCGGCCGAATTTCGTGCCGGGAGAGTCAGCGCCAGCAAGGCCAGAACAATGAGTGTTCCCGACACCCACCGACGCGCGAACTTGCGCGCGCCGAATTCATAACTTATGGACGAGCTACGCGAAGCCCGTTCACGGGTTTCATGAATAAATCGCATGTTCCGGCCGCCTGTGCCTCGTAAGCCGCCGGAATATGTTTAATGTTTGTTTATACGTCGGCCGCGAAGACTAACCGACGTTTTCCAGGCGTTTACGAATATTTTGCGTGCCCGCCCCCGGGGCACAATGTCAAAAGCCACAAGGATACTAAATTGTCAATAGCAAAAACATTTAGCGTTCACTGGAGCTCCGGAACGTGAATCCAACGGCTCCTGGCGCATCTTAAGGCGATTCAGGGCGCGGAACCGCGCAATTGGGCCAGTTTTCGACGCGCGTCCTTGATGGAGGCTCCGAACGCGGGCGGCGCTAACTTTAGAAATTGCTCGAAACTCTTGATGGCCAGGTCCTTGCGACCCGTGCGCGAGTAGACGACACCCAGATTATAAAAGACCTGGGGCGCGGGACTCCGCCGCGCCGCGGCCAGATAGGATACAACCGCGCTTTGATAGTCTTTCAGTTCCTGATTAGCCACCCCTAGATTGAAGTAGGCCCGCGCGTAATTGGGGTCCAGCTCGGTGGCCTTGAGAAAATACTTCTTGGCGTCATCATACTTTTTCCGCTTCAGATAGACCACGCCGATATTGTTCGCATAGTTAGGGCGTTTGGGATCCAGGTCATGGGCTTTCTTAAAATAGCCCAGCGCGGGCAGGTAGTTGCCGGTACTGAGCGCTTGCACGCCCTTGCGATTCACTTCCACGGCTTTTTTCATGTCCGCTTCGGGGCTACATCCCGTCAGCATGAGCGCAAACAGCAGGGCGCCGGCCGACCAGGCGATATTTTGGAATCTTGATAATATTTTTTGCATGAGGACCACCTCCCGGGTAGCGCCACTTGCTTTCACATCTCGGCGAAAGTCACGCAAAAATTATGCGCTTCGCTTAAGCCGCGGTGGAAAAAAGCTACCCATCTTCCCGGCGCCGAATCATCATCGCGCATGCGCCCGGTCCGGCTCGCCTTCTTTTTCATGACGATCTCGATCCTTGCGGCCTGCGGCGATTCCTCCCGGGGCAATCCCGATGAAAACTCCCGAAACCTGGCGGCCCAAAAGTTTCAGGACGCCCCCCGAACGCGAAGCATGATCGACGAATATCGCCGGGGCTTGCCCCGGGTCCGAAAACCCCGGCCGCTAAACACTTCCCCTGGGGCCGACACGACCACCTATCTCTACAACCCCAATCGCACGTTGCGCCTTCGCATGGGCAAGCCCGCGAAAAACCGGCTACGCGAAATGAGAGTCGAAACGGCTCGGGGTCGACTGCTCCGAATCCTTGTGCCGGCTCGGAGCGCGCG
>CAZGYS010000439.1:0-5857 GCA_964530305.1 uncultured Leptospiraceae bacterium | reverse complement strand
GACATAAAGGAAATCATGGAAGCGGTCTATTCCTTGATGTATTCCGCGGAAGCCGCCTGGTCCCGGGTAGCCTTTGAGTCGCAAATCAGGCGATTTCCGGAAGGCCAGTTGTGTATCGAGGACAATGGAAAGGTCGTTGCCGCTGCCTTGACCTTGATCGTTGATTACAATCGCTTCGGAGACAATCACACTTACGAACAAATCATCGGTCGAGGCAAGTTCGATACCCATGATCCCGGGGGTGATACGTTATACGGCATCGACGTATTCGTTCATCCGGATTATCGGGGCTTGCGATTGGGAAGGCGACTTTACGACGCGCGCAAACATTTATGCGAAGAGCTGAATTTGCGGCGTATTATTTTCGGCGGCCGCGTTCCCGGTTTTCATGAATACGCCGACGACATCAGCATCAAGGAATACATCCAGAAAGTTAAGGACGCGGAAATCTACGATCCCGTGCTCAGCTTTCAGTTAAAGAACGACTTTCACGTCCGGCGGATTCTTAAGAATTACATACCGGAAGATCGGGAATCACGCTCCTTCGCGACCTTGCTGGAATGGATCAATATCTATTACGAGGACGCCAGTAAGCCCGTTATTGATCATCGTAAGACGGTCGTCAGGGTAGGGGCCGTCCAATGGCAAATGCGCAAGGTATCCGCGTTGAGTGATATCATCGAGCAAATAGAATATTTCGTCGATACGGTGGCCGGTTACAACGCGGATTTCGTGCTCTTGCCGGAGTTCTTCAACGGCCCCCTGATGATTGAATCCAATGACGATAGTCCTTCCGCGGCCATTCGTCACCTGGCAGGTTATACCGAAACCATTCGCGATGAAATCGTACGCATGGCGGTAACTTACAATATCAACGTGATTGCCGGTTCCATGCCGGAGTTGCGCGACGATAAGATTTACAATGTCTCTCACCTGTGCCGCCGGGACGGAACCTGGGCGCGGCAGTACAAACTTCACATCACGCCCGATGAAAAATCATACTGGGGTATGCAGGGCGGCAATGAACTGTCGGTTTTTGAAACCGACATGGGTAAGGTCGGTATTTTAATCTGTTACGACGTGGAATTTCCGGAACTGCCGCGGCTGCTTTCCGATCAAGGCATGAAGATTCTTTTCGTGCCTTACTGGACCGATATCAAGAACGGTTATCTGCGCGTACGACGTTGCGCCCAGGCCCGTGCCATCGAAAATGAATGCTACGTGGTCATCACGGGGAATGTGGGGAATCTGCCCAATGTAGAGAACATGGACATTCAGTATTCGCAGGCGGCCGTATTTTCTCCGGCGGATTTCGCCTTTCCCCACGACGCCATCATCGCCGAGGCCACTCCCAATACGGAGATGACCCTGGTTTCGGATCTGGATCTCGACCTGCTCAAGGAATTGCGTTATCAAGGCAGCGTGCGAAATTTCCGTGATCGTCGCCGGGACCTCTATCGAATCGACTGGATCAAAAACTCATGAATGAAACCGTTGAAACTCGCGAAAGATTCTTCGACGCGGCGCATCTGCGTTCGTTGCTGATCAAGCCGCGCATCCTGCGCAATTATATTCAGGAAAGCTTTCGCATTACCCGCGCGTCCCTGGGCGACATTGTTATAGTCAACGGTCTGTTCACTGTTCTGTTGACGGTTGTCTACTTTGCCCTGGTGCCCGTCGTCTTTCAGCTTTCTTATATTCGCCAGTATCAAAATTTTCTACTGGGGCTGATCGGGCTTCCGGTGGCTGCGTTTCTTCTGTGCGGACTAATCAAGTACTATCGCGCTTTGACTCGGGGACAGTCTCCGCGGCCCTGGATGCTGTTTCGAGGCAGTCGTAATTACCTGACCATGTTACGCTTCTGCCTGGGCTACTATCTGTTGTACGTCGTATCCTTCAAGGTACTCTTCTATATTACGGACTACGACGGAGTAATCCAGATACGCATCATCATGGGGGTGTCCTTCTTCCTGTGGATCATGGCGCGTTTGATTTTTACACCCATGTTCATCATCGACGGAGACAATAGTCTGTATCAGGCGGTGAAAAACTCGTTTCTGCTGACCAGTGGACGCACCATCAAGACCTTTATCTTGATCATGGTTTTCGGTTTCTTTCTGTTTCTAGGGATACCGTTTCTGTTCGTGGGTCTGTTCATAAGCATTGCCCCGGCCATGATAGCATTCGTGCTGGTCTACGACATTTACAACCAGAACGAACATTCCCACCGGGAGATCATCGAGGAAGCGGCCATCGCCGAGGTCGAAGCACCCCCGGCGAAAGCAAAGCCTGCTCGTAAGAAGAAAGCGAAAAAGAAAACCGCGCGCAAGAAGTAGCGGTAAATCGTTCGCGACTAGATCTGCTTCGTGGGTTTGAAAGGATTCTTAAAGGGAAGGGGGCCCTGCTCCGGTTTGTCCAGATCCGGATCCTTGATGATCTTACGATATTGCTCATACCGCTCCAGGATCTCGGTTACGTATTTGTAAGGCTCCTCACCCCGGCAATAGCCCTTCTTGACCTCGGGCATGTTGTAGTAACGAGGATCGGCAAGTTTAAGAATATAGGGCGCCGTTTCCTTGTCCCAGACGTCGGGATTATCGCCGTATTTGCGCGCGAGAATACGGGCGTCTTCCACATGGCCCGGCCCCGCGTTGTATGAGGCCAGCACGAACTTGAGCCGCTCGTTCTTATCCTGAATCACATCCTTCCAACGCTTCTCTTCCAGATATTTCAAATAACGTATTCCGCCCTTGATGTTCTGCACGGGATCATAAGGTTTGCGAATGCGCACGAATTGCGCCGTGGCCGGCATCAACTGCATCAACCCCTGCGCGCCGGCCCAGGACCTGGCCTTCGCGTTAAAACGCGACTCTTGATAAATAAGCGAAGCCACCAATCGCCAATCCCAACCGATCTCGGCCGACGCCTCCTTGATTTGCTTATCATAAATGGAAATGCGGCCGGCCGCCGCGCCGGGTCCGGTATAGAACGCGCTCTTAATTCGGCGTTCGTGGGCCCGGGGATTGCGATAGTACTTGCGGTCGAAGCGGGCGATGGTTCCGTTCTTCTTTACGCCCAGAATCCAGCGATTCACCTCGGTCAAAAGTTCCGGCGAATTGTTGCGCACGACCCAGGCTATTTTCTGCGGGAAGCTGATGGAAGTGTCTACATGGAGATTCGGATAATAAGAGCGATTGATGCGCGCCTCGGGTTCGTCGGCGATGGTGTAATCAATTTTGCCTTCGCTGACGCGACGAATCAATTCCTCGGTGATGATGTCTCCCGGGACCTTGACGATATTGATCTTCCCGCCGATTTCCTTTTCCAGGTTCAACAGTCTCTGATAAAATACGGAGCGTTTTCGAACGTGGACGGTCTTACCGATGAGGTCCACCGGACTGCGAATAAAATCCACCTTCTTTTTGCTTTTATCGTTTTTGCCGGCCGGGCGTCTCTGGACGAGCACCTGACGCGTTAGTTTGAGATGTTCGGAGAACTGCACTTCGCGGGCACGACGCAGATTGACGCTGATATTCGCGGCGACGAGATCACCGCGACCGCTGTTGAGCATGTAGACGATGTTGTCCATGTCTCGCGTTACGATGATTTCCAGTTTGACGCCCAGGTCCCGGGCCAACAGCCGCAACAACTCATACTCATAGCCCATGGGCTGTCCCTTGTAGAGGAAATATGAATTCGCGTTATAGGCCGTGATGACCTTGAGAGTACCCTTTTTCTTAATGTCCGCCATGCTCACGCCGTTGAAATACTCCCACACGGCAATGCAGGCGGGAGCCGATCCCAGCAGAAATATCACGAGCGCGAAACGCAGGATTCGAAGGCGCGGAAATCGTCCGGAAAAAAGCATGTCAGGGAAAGGAGAATACAAACCCCGCCGGATGGCAAGGATTCTTCCTGGCTAAATTGGTTTACGGCCCCGGACGTTCCTTCAGGCTCGGAGCGATGATACGCGATTTAATCGGTCAGGCCGTCCGTTCGGCCCTGGACGGAATTCCGAATTTGCCCGGTGAAGAACTCGTGGAAGGACTTCATCCCCGCATAGCGCGCCTGACGGCGGCCATGGGACGTCTGGGCATGGAAGATCTCCACGGCTTTCCCGTGACCGCGAATCGCCTGATTCTGGATACGCTGGCTCACCTCATGCAGAAGGAGCCGGTCGCCTTGCCCCGCGTTGAAGATCGCCGTATTCCGGGTCCCGGCGGTGACTTACCCGCGCGAATTTACTATCCCGAAGGCGAAGGCCCGCGACCCGTCCTGCTGTATTTTCACGGCGGAGGCTGGGTTCTGGGCGGATTAAACAGTCATGATCCGGTCTGCCGCCTGCTTGCCCGGGAAAGCAATTGCCTGGTGGTATCGGTCGAGTATCGTAAGGCGCCCGAGGCGCCGTTTCCCGCGGCGACCCGAGACGCCCTGGCCGCCCTGGAATGGGTTCGCGAGAATGCCGTAAGTTTGGGTGGGGACGGGGAACGCATCGCCGTGGGAGGCGACAGCGCCGGCGGCAATCTCAGCGCCGTTGTGTCGGCGCAAACGCGCGGGACACCCGCGCGGCCGTCCTTGCAGATCTTATTCTATCCGGCCACGGATATTTTACCGCGTACGGAGTCCGCGCGTCTGTTTGCCAGGGGCTATTTCTTAACCATGGAACAGATTGAATGGTTTCGTTCCCATTACGTACCGAATCGCGAAGCATACACGGACCCGCGCGTTTCGCCTCTGCTGGACGCGGACTTTCACGAGCTGCCGCGCACCCTGATGATTACCGCGGGCTTTGATCCCCTGCGCGACGACGGCAAGGCCTACGCCGACAAACTCACGGACGCGGGAGTTGCCGTAAACTATCACTGCTTCGATAACATGCCTCACGGATTCCTGAACATGACCTTGCTGGCCTCGGAAGGAGAAGACGCGGTCGGCATGGCCGCCCGGGAACTGCGCGCTCACTTCAAGGTTTAAGCGGACCGCTCTTAAGTTTACGAACGGCGAACCGCGCCGGGTGCAGCGCCTCGGCGATGTCCCGCGCCAGGGGAGCCGGCTCACCCGCAATGAGGCTTGCCAGGTATTCCCCGCCCAGGCAAGAATATATAAGTCCCCGGGAGCCGTGTCCCGTACTGACGTAAAGTCCCGGGAGCATGGGGCCGGGAGGATAGTCGCGACCATAGGTATCCCGCGTTTGATGGGAGCGCAGGTGAATATCCGCGTATTCGCGCGCGAAGGCTTCATGGTCCGGAACGGGGCCGATGATGGGAAATCGATCCCGGGTGGCCGCGCGAAAGGCCGCTCGCGCGGGGAATTCTCCGACTCGCTCCGCGAAATCGCCATGCATTCCCGCCTGTGAGCGAAGAGCTTCCTCCATGCCCGGAACATTACGCGCCAGGTTCTCGAAGAGTCCGTAATTCAAGCGACCGTCCGGCTCGGGGTTTTTATTATTCAGTTCGAACGTGGCGCCGACCACGTGCCCGTCTCGATCGGGCAGGACGTATCCGTCGTAACAAACTATGGCGCGCAGGGCCCTGCTTGCGGGCGAAGCCGGCAGAGTGAACAACTGTCCGCGAACCGAAACCAGGGGCAGCCAGGCAGTCGGCGGAAGACGGCGGCAGTCCATGGCCGTGCTCAAAACCATGGTGGGCGCCGAGGCGATAGCCCGCCCTTGCGCGTCCAGGGCCTGCCATACATTGTCCCGCCGGGCAATGGACTCGACCCGGCGACCAAAGACCGATTGAATGCCGGGCTGGTCCAGATTCGCGCGACAGAAGGCGGCCGTATCCACCCAGGCACCTTGCGGGAAATACAGACCACCGCCCGCCGTTTCCATTCCGACCAGCTGGGCGGCTTCGTG
>CAZGYS010000438.1:0-5862 GCA_964530305.1 uncultured Leptospiraceae bacterium | reverse complement strand
GCCGGGTTCAGTATCCTGTCCAATCGCATCGCCAACTTCCATGATTTTCGCGGCCCGGCCGTGACCGTGGACACCGCCTGTTCGTCGTCCCTGACGGCGCTGGACCTGGGCTTGAACGCCCTGGCAAACGGCGAATGCGATATCGCCCTGGTAGGCGGGGTCAACCTGGTCATGCATCCCGCGCCCAATGCCAGCCACGCCCGCGCCGGCCTGCTCGCCCGCGATGGTCGCTGCAAGCCCTTCGCGCAGGGCGCGGACGGCATCGTACGTTCCGAGGGCGCCGGCATGATCGTAATTCGCCGTGCCCGACCGGAAGACGACGTCTACGCCTACTTTCGCGCCGCGGCGGTGGCCCAGGACGGTCGCGGTCAGGGTCTCATGGCGCCCCATGGTAAGGCGCAGGAGTACGTCATCAGGCGCGCGCTGACCAGGGCGAACCTTTCGCCCCATGATTTATTCTATGTTGAAGCACACGGAACGGGCACCGCCGTAGGCGATCGCATCGAGGCGCGCGCCCTGGGCGCGGTCTACGGCAAGGACCGTCCGGATTCGCGGCCCCTCCGCATCGGCTCGGTGAAGGGCAACATTGGTCACGCGGAAGCGGCCGCGGGCATGGCCGGCATCATCAAGACCGCGCTCATGTTGAAATACCGTGAACTGTGGCCCACCATTCACGCGGATCCCTCCAGTCGCGTGATTGATTTCAATAAACTTCACGTCCAGGTACAAAAGAAGAGCGAAAACTGGCCCCGGGGCGAAGTGCTGGCCGGCGTTTCGTCCTTCGGTTTCGGCGGCACTAATACCCACGCGCTTCTACAAGCGCCGCCCCGTCCCGACTTTACGGCTTTCGCCTCGTCCTACGAGGACGCGAACGCACCCGAGGCGAAACAAGCTCAAGTGCTGGTAATTTCGGCTCACGATCTCGAAGCCCTGCGCGAAATCGCTCAATTCTATCTCGACTACATCGATCTCCACAACGTGGACCTGCGCGAACTGTGTCGCGGCGCCGCCCTGCGTAGAAGTTTACTGGAGCATCGTGCTTCGGTCGTTTTCCATGATCGAAAAGAGCTTCGCCGTCTACTGGGTCGGCTGGCCCGCGGCGAAGTAGACGAGAACATCATCATGGGACGCGTTCCCCGCGACGACAAACGCAAAAAATGGAGCGGCCCGGTTTTTCTTTTTTCCGGTCAGGGCGCCGGGCTCGTGGGCATCGTCGAGTCCTTGCCCATGTCCGACCCGGACTTTCGCCGTAGCCTGGAGGAAAGCGATGAGTTGCTCTCTCCCTGGAGCGGCTGGTCTCTTTTGGATCGCCTTGTTAAGGGCGATTTTCACGCGGGGGATCCCGAATTCGTACAGCCGGCGCACCTGGCCGTGCAACTGGGCCTGGCGGAAGCATGGCGCGCCAAGGGCGTGGAACCGGCGGCCGTCGTGGGGCACAGCCTGGGCGAAATCGCCGCGGCATGCACGGCCGGCGCGCTGGAAAAACGTGACGCCCTGCGCATCGCCTTTATCCGGGGACGTTCCATGGCCGGCGCCTGGGGCGATGGAGCCATGCTCTACGTTGGCCTGCCCGCCGATGAAGCGCAAACCTACGTGGACGCGGCGCTGGCGGAGTCCGCCAACGGAGACAACGGCGCCGCGACGCAAACCATGGGAAGTGCGTCCATCGCCGCGGTCAATGATCCCGCCTCGGTAGTCGTCGCCGGGGCCTGATGACTAAAAAGGGCGTCTTCTTCAGGAAGCTGGATCAACTGGCCGTAGCCGGTCACGGTCCACGCTTGAACAAACCGGCCGAACAACTGCGCGAAGCGCTGACTTCGCTCACGCCCGGGGAAACCCGGGTGCCCTTCTACTCCAGCGTGCGCGACGGGATTGTACCCGGCCGGGAACTGGACGCCGAATACTGGGTGCGCAACATGCGCGATACCGTCCGTTTCGACCGAGCCGTGAATCGCATTCTGGACGACGGTCATCGCTTTCTGGTGGAGATCAATTCGCGTCCGATTTTATCGGGCGCCGTGCAGCGTTGCGCCGCCATGCGCAAACGCACCGTGTCGTGTCGTCCCACGCTGGTGCCGGATACTTCGCCGGACAAGGCCATGGCCTGGACCGCCGGTTCCTTGATGGCTCGGGGCTGCCCGGTGGATACGCGCAAGTTTCACCACATACCCGGCCGCGAAATTCCCGCGCCCATTCCAAAGCTGCCCAAGTATCCCTTTCGCCGACTGCTCTTTCCCATCGGGCGCAATCCCGGCGGCGCTTCGTCCGCGGGCGGCAAAAGCATTTTTCAAGCGGCCGTAACTTCCGCGCGGCGACAGGCCGGCTCGGTACCGCTGGACCTGGACCTGAACGCCCATCGCGCCATGATCATGGCACTGGAGGAAAAAACGCCCGCCATCCTGGCCGACGCCCTGAAACGCCTCGGGTACTTTCGCGAACCGGGCGATGTCCATCGCCCCGAGGATCTCGCGCCGGGAATTCAACCCCGTCACGTTCGCTTGATGCGCCGCTGGTTTCGCCTGCTGGAAAAGCGGGACTATCTCATTCGCGAGGGCGATTCGGGATATCGCGCGACGGAACTCATGCCCGCCGCGGAACCCATCATGCCGCCGGAGGCCCTGGTGGAATCCATGCGCCCGCTGTGTCGCGCCGCGGGCGAACCCTTCGAGTACCTGCGCTACTGCGTGGAGCATCTCACTTCGATCCTGCTGGGCCGAACCGACGCGTTGAACACCCTGTTTCCCGACGGCAGCTACAAGCACGCCGACCTGCTGTACCAAAAACGACCCACGGCGCGCTACATGAATGAAATCGCCGCGGCCGCCGCGAATCCCGGTCATCGCATTCTGGAAATCGGAGCGGGTACGGGCGGCACGACGAGCGCCGTGCTGGATCGCCTGGGAACCCAGCCCCATCATTATACGTTTACGGACCTTTCGGATTTCTTCCTTGAAAACGCGGCCACGCGTTTCGCCGGTCGGGTTTCGGAATTCGCGCGCCTCAACCTGGAAGAAGTCGAGGGTTTTCCCGGGCACAATTACGACGTGATCATCGCCGCGAACGTCGTGCACGCTTGCCGGGATCTCCGCGGTGCCCTGCGTAATATTCGCGGCCTGCTGCGTCCGGGCGGCGTGCTGGTCCTGCTGGAGACGACGCGTTATCGCGCGTGGTTCGATTTCACGGCCGCCCTGATTTCGGCCTGGGACGCCTTCCAGGACGATGTGCGCGGGGAGCATCCCTTGCTGCCGGCTTCACGCTGGTTGCGTTTGCTGGGAGAGAACGGTTTTTCGGACGCCCGTGCTTTTCCGGAAAGCGAATCGCCCCTGGAAATCCTGGACCAGCACGTGATCATCGCCAGGCGCGGTGAGGAACTCCCACCCATGGCGCCGGCCGCGCAAACCAATTCCGACCTGGAAATCGACGCGGCAAAGCCCTCGACCCGGGAACCTTTCGCGCGCACCGAGCCGGCACCGGCCGCCGAGGCGCCCGAGGCCGCGACGGAGGCCCCGCGACCGAGCACTTCCCCGGCACCCGCTCACGTTTCCGGAATTTCGGAAGATTCAGGAAGCTCGCCGGGCGTGAACCGGGCGGCCATGTCCACCGATACCCTGATCAAGTACCTGCGCGATACCATCGCCGAGATCCTGGGGCGACCCGCCGGTTCCCTGAACATCGACGCGGCCCTGGTCTTCGCCGGTTTCGATTCCTTGATGGCGCTGGAACTCAAGAATCGCCTGGAAGCGGAGATGGGTCAGGAACTCGGCCCGGAGATCCTTCGCGGCGAAACCAGTATTCGCTCCATGGCCGAACAACTGGCGCCCATGCTCCAGGAAAACAGCTTGAGCGAATTCAGTGGTTCGCCCTTGTCCCAGGCGGGACGCGAACTACAATTGCTGGGCGCTCAACCCTGGTTCTTCGAGCAAAAGCCGGCCAATCCCCACCATTGGAATACGGCCCGCATTCTGATTCCGAGACGCGGATTCGATCCCCATGACGTCCTGGAGGCCTTTCGCATCGCCTGTTCTCGTCACGATGCGTTTCACCTGCGCTTTCGGGAGACGGCCCGGGGCATGCGCCAGGTAACCGGCGCCGAAAGCCGGGTGGAATTCGAACTGCTGGATTTTCAGGAACAAAGAGAGGACGTGTTTCGTGCGCGCGTGGAAGAGATGTGCGCCGGCTACCAGCGCGGCCTGGATATTCATGACGGACCCATCGCGCGCATCGGCGTAGCGGTTCCGGGACGTAAGGGTCTGCCCCGGGTGATCATCGTCATCCATCATCTGGTCTTCGACGAATACTCCTGGAAGATTTTGCTGGAGGACGCCCGTGAAATTCTCCAGGTCCGGCGCGACGGCGGCGAAGCACCTTCGCCGCGCATTCCCGTCAACTATACGGCCTGGCATGAAACCGTGACGAACCCCGAACGCTTGCTGGGCCTGGAGGACGAGCTGGCTTACTGGCGCGAAACTCATAAGAACGGTGGAGCCCGCATACGAACGGACTTCCCCGACGGCGAAAACCTGGAAGGTTCGGCGCGAACCGCGCGCGTGACCTTGAATCAGGAACAAACGCGACGCCTTGGGGAACGGGCCCAATTACGAACCGTACTTTTGTGGGCGCTGAACCGCGCTTTCGCCGAAGCACTGGACGTACCCGTTCTGCCCCTGGAATTGCAAGAGCATGGCCGGCCCGCCGATCCGGATCTTTCGCGGACCATCGGGTTTTGCGCCTCCATGTATCCTTTCGTTTTGCCGGGTGGAAACGATTTCGCCGCGTCGAAGCTCACGCCCCTGGAGGAAGTGGCGGAGATTGACGCGCGCCTCAAACTGGTGCCGGCGGGGGGACGCAACTATCAAACCCTGCGCTATGGTCATCCCGAGGGAGGCGATTTAAGAGACCTGCCGGGTCCCGAAGTCAAGTTTCTGTTTTACGGCGAAATCGACGCGGACGCCGATTCGATCTTCGGCCGGGCGCCGGAAAGCACGGGCGCCCGTTACGCGCCGGAGAATCGCGCCGGCCATAAACTCTATTTTTATCCCTTCGTAAAGAACGGTCGCCTGACGCTGGAAGCGGTCTATAGCGTGAACCTGTTCAAGGAAGAACGCATCCGCGGCTTGCTGGACGGCATGGTGGCGGCGTTGCAGCAGTTGGACCGGACTTAAGACCGCTTTTCAAACCTGTTGACTACTCGACCCCGGAGACAAATTTCGTCAAGCATGGCCATCAAAATCGCCGTAATCGGCGACATCCACAAGTCCTGGAATGAAAAAGACATCGAGTTCTTCAACGGCTCCGACTACGACCTGGTGCTCATCGTAGGCGATTTGCCGGGCCGTTCCCATTCGGGTTTGCTGGACATCGCCCAGGGGCTTTCGCGCCTGGAAAAGAAAGCGCTCTACATTCCGGGCAACCACGACGGCGTTTCGGTGATGCAGCTCATCGCCGAACTTCAACAAAACGAAAAAATGATCGAGCGCACGAGCCGCAAACAAGATAGAAAGTGCGACGAACTGCGCGAAGCGCTGGGCTCGGTGGAAATGTGCGGTTACAGTCTCCATACCGTGAGCGCCGGCGGACGCGATATCGACGTCATCGCCGCGCGCCCCCACTCCATGGGCGGACCCGACATCGGCTTTCGCCCCTACCTCAAGCGAAAATTCAACGTGGGCGATTTAACGGAGTCGGGCGAAAAACTCAAGGCGCTCGTGGACCAGGCCAAGCATCCGATTCTGTTTCTGGCGCACAACGGACCCACGGGCCTGGGAGAAGAGAAGCATTCCATCTGGGGTTGCGATTTCAAAAAAGAAGCCGGAGACTTCGGAGACATCGATCTGCGCGAAGCCCTGGAACACGCGGCCGGGA
>CAZGYS010000437.1:0-5892 GCA_964530305.1 uncultured Leptospiraceae bacterium | reverse complement strand
ACCGGATATTCCTCGGCGTAACCCATGCCGCCGTGCACCTGCATGGCTTCCCGGGTTACCCACTCGGAGATCTTAGAGGCGTAGAATTTCACCAGCGTGGCTTCCATCTGACCTTTGTGCTCGTCCATGAGACGCGCTACGTGAGCCGAATACTGACGGGAGGCCTGCACGATCATGGCCATGCGGGCGATCTTCCACTTGGTCATCTGATACTGGCCAATCTCCTTACCGAAGACCTTGCGCTCATTACAGTAACGGACGGCTGCTTCCAGAGCCGCCTGCATCACGCCGTTGGCGCGTGCCGCGGTCTGAACGCGACCACCGGCGAAACCGGCCATTTGGAGGTAGAAGCCCTTGCCGCGGCCTTCTTCGCCGCCGATGAGGTTTTCCTCGGGTACGAAATAATTATCAAAGCTTACTTCGAAGGAGTGCATACCGCGATAGCCGATGGTGCCGATGGCGGAACCTTCGATCTTGCCGCCGCCCTCTTGCGTATGGGCGAATTTATGACCCGTGTCACGGGGCTTTTCGGCAATCAGAATGGACAGGCCGCGGTGTTTGAGACCGGGGTCTTTTTCCGTACGGGCCAGAACGAGAATCGTGTCCGCGTAACCGGCGAAGGTACACCAGGTTTTCACGCCGTTGAGGACCCAGCCGCCGTCGACCTTGTCGGCCGTGACGCTCATGCCGGCCACGTCGCTACCGTAGTTGGGTTCGGTAACGGCGATGGCGCACATGCGCTCGCCCATGGCGATGGCGTTCAAAAGGCGCTCTTTTTGCTCTTCCGTGCCGCCTTTCAGCAGGGCTTTACTGAGAATTTCAGGACGCGTAATCAAGGAACCGGCGATGGACAGGCCGCCCCGGGACAGTTCCTCGGTCACCACCATCATGGAGACATTGTCTTCTTTTTCATCGTCCTGGAACCCGCCGTAACGAGAGGGAATGGAAAGACCGAAAGCGCCCAGTTCGATGACGCCGTTCATGATTTCCTCGGGGATGAATTCGTCCGTGCGATGCACGTGCTCGGCCTTGGGCATGACCACGTCTTCGGCGAAGCTCTTGAACGTGTCCCGCATCATGGCGTGGTCGTCGGTGAGAGCCAGGGCCCCGAATTGACCGTCGAGCACCTTGTCGGCCACCTTGTTGTAGAGCTCGGCCGCGGTTGTTTCTTGAACCAGGGTGTTGATTTCGGGGCTGAAAAGCTCGGAAAGGCGAGCGTCCGAAAGGCCGTATTCGCCGGCGCGATTGGCCAGCTCGGCGCGCAGGCGACCGGCTACTTCACCCATGAACAGGACGGACATTTCCTGCTCAAGCTCTCCCGTGCCGTTGGAAGAATCATATGCATACTCAATAAATTTCGTGGCGATTTGCGCCTCGGCCGTGTGATAGGCCAGGTTGTACTGGATGAGCTGGTTTTCATCCATCTTCGCCACCGAAACCTTGCCGTTCTCGGAACATCGCTCCGCGAGGGTCTTCGTAATTTCGTCCAGCGTATCATTAACCAGGGAATTAAGTTTTTCAATTTTGTCTTTCATGACGAGTACCTTGAACCCGGAATTGGAATTGTATTTTGAAATGAAAATTCGTGGGAATCATTGCGATTCCGACTTTGTCTGGAGCCAGGATAATCAAGTTTGTAATGCCGGCCACTATTTTTGACGGCAACGCGCGCTTTGCGCAAATACGTCCTGGGACAGCTGTACGTGCCCTGCGCGGAAAAATCCCTTGAATCGAGGCGCTCTCATACCACCCTGGCGGGGCCCGTTCCCGTGATGATTTCCGTGAGCGCGTAAAAATACATTCTCCATCGAGTACCACATGAAGACCGGAATTCTCCTCTTGAATCTGGGATCCCCGGACGCTCCCCAGGCCGGACCCGTGCGTCGCTATCTCCGCGAATTTCTGTCGGATCCCCGGGTGATCGACATCAATCCCCTGGGACGCGCATTACTTTTGAATCTTATCATTTTACCATTTCGCCCCCGCAAGAGCGCGGAAGCCTACCAGCAGGTCTGGACTGAGCGCGGATCGCCCTTGATCTTTCACACGGCGGACCTGGCGGAGAAACTCGCGGCGTATCTGGAAAAGCAGGCTCCGGGAAAATACAGCGTGCGTTACGCCATGCGATACGGCAATCCGAGTACCGGCGCCGTGCTGGAGGAATTCGCGCGGGAGGGCGTAAGCGAAATTCGCGCGCTGCCCCTCTATCCCCAGTATGCCTCGTCATCCACCGGTTCGGCCGTGGAGGAACTGTATCGCCGCGCGGGCGAGACCTGGAATACCCGCTTCGTTTCGGTCCTGGGGCCCTTCTTCCAGCATCCGGATTTCATCAAGGTGCTGGCGAACATCGCCCGGGAGAACCTGACCGATCCGGACCATGTTCTTTTTACCTACCACGGTCTGCCGGAAAGACAGATTCGCAAATCGGATCGCGGTAATCACTGCCTGACCGGCGGCAACTGTTGTGATAACCCGGGGGATGCCCTGGACTATTGCTATCGCGCCCAGTGTTATGCTACATCGCGCAAGCTTGCGGAGGCCCTGAAACTGCCGGCGGACAAGTGGAGCGTGAGTTTCCAATCGCGCCTGGGGCGCACGCCCTGGATTCAGCCCTATACGGACGAGGTCATCAAGGAGCTGCCGGGGAAGGGCGTGAAAAAAATCGCCGTGATGTCGCCGTCGTTTACCGCCGACTGCCTGGAGACCCTGGAAGAACTGAACATTCGCGCTCGCGAGGATTTCCTGGAAGCCGGCGGCGAGGAGTTTCAATACATTCCCTGTCCGAATTCCCGGGACGATTGGGTGCAGGCCCTGGCGGGGATGGTTGCGCCGAACGGCGGGTCTTGAAATCAGGATGTTGACTGCGGAGGGCGCGAAGTTTTATTGGCTACGGTTGGGTCATCATGACAACAGCCGGACGCGATTCGCAAATCAACGAGCAAAAAGCACTCTAAACGACCATCGCCCAAATATTCCCCGTGTTCCCCGAGCCCCCGTGGCTCAAAAAACCCTCCGCGTTCTCTGCGGTTTCCAGCCTGAGATCTCCGCTGGCCCCGCCGTAAAGCATTTCGCCCCCGCTTGTTTGCCCGCGAAAGCGAACCGGTGTATAAAAACCCCGGGTACTGTCCCGGAGGTTGAAAATGAAACAAATTCAGCGGGCCGAACTGAAAACGGCCGTTCTACTACTAACTTTGGGAATCGCATTCGGCGCGTGCGAAGATCGCTATGACGTCGAGCCCAATCCCCTCGCCGCGCTCTGGTTTCTGAGCGCCTTCTCGAGCACGACCTATTATACCCCGGTCCCGGCGCAAAGTGAGCTCGAAGACCTGGGAGACGGCACCGTGCGCTTTACCATGACGCCGCGCCAGACCATCTACTATACCGAAACCGAGCCGCGCGTACGCTACCGGGTTCTGTTGCGCAAGTGCCCACAGGGTTTTCTATACGACGCGGCCACCAATACCTGTAGTGTAGATCCCGCGCTGGGCGGCACCGACCCCAATCTGGCGAAGCTTCAATACTGTGATACCGCGGGCAATGACTGTAACGACCTGGATGCTCATCTAAACGGAGTGGGGAATTCGGAGATGTTCAATTCCTGTGCCTCGGAAACGGCGGCGGATCTGAACTGGCGCGGCGCCTATCACTATACCCTGGAGCGCCTGACGACCCACGCGGACTTTGCAACCGTCTACCCCGACTTGAAGGCGCAATGGGTCTTTTCCGAGCTTGCTCATTCCACCGGAGCCGCCTACGCCTTCCGTTCGGACATAGGCGAGGGGAGCCGTTCCAAGACGGATAAGAGTTTTGTCCTGTGTGAATACCAGCTTTCGGACGGATTTCCCCGACGCTGACCCCGAAAAATCCGTAAGCGCGCCGGCCGAACCGGTCGATACAATAAATGCTATGATCAAGATCGGAGCAAGGCGCATGGAAGCACGAAACTCAAATACAAAATTCAAATACGGAAAAACGGCGATGTATACAGTCGTCGCGGGACTCTTCCTGGGGACGGGTTGCGCCTACACCACGGTTCAGAATTCCGGGGGCTATGCTCCTCGGGACGAAGGACGCATGAGCGCGGCGGCCGAGGAAGGCGCGCGCTGGAGTCCGGCTCCGGTCAAAAAGGAAAAGAAAGTCGTTCGCGGCGCGGGAGACGATGAAAAGCGTTTCTTCCGGAAGATGAGTCGGCGCGATCCCGCTTTTAACGGCGGCAAAACGGCTCCGACTCCGGCTAAAAAGCCCGCGAAGGTCGCCCGGAAAGTCCAAAAGAAAGCTCCGGTAAAAAAAGCCGAGCCGGCGAAAGCGGCCGTGAAGAAAACCGCGGTGCCGGTTAAGAAAGTCGCCGCGAAACCCGCGGTTAAAAAGCGCACGGCGGCCATGGTGAAAATGGAACCCGACGGAACGTCTTACTTTCAGCCCCGGGAAACCCCGGCGGCCAAAGGCGGCAATGATGCCGGCGCCGGTAAAACCAGTCTGGTATCATACGGCGCGGCGCCGAAGGCCAAAAAAGGCAAGACGCCTCTGTTCGGCGACGCCGGTAAAAACGAATACTATCAAATCGGTAAGGCTTCTTGGTACGGCCCCGGCTTCAACGGCCGTCCCACCGCCAGCGGTGAGATTTTCAACAGTCGCAAGTTAACCGCGGCTCACCGTGAATTGCCCATGGGCAGCATCGTTATTGTTCGCAATATGGAAAACGGACGCGAAGTGGTTCTGCGAATCAATGATCGCGGTCCCTTCGTAAAAGGGCGCGTTCTGGACGTAAGCGAATACGCTTCCGAGCGCCTGGGCTTCAAGGAACGCGGCTTGACCACCGTCGGGATCAAGATTATTCGCCGAGGTAAGGGCAAGAGCAAGAAAGCCGGAACCACGAAGTTCGTGTACGCCCGTAAGAGTATAAGCAAGCCGGACGGCAAGACGAAGAAGCCGGTGCCTTTGAAAAAGAAGATTCGCCTGGATACGAAGGACTACAAGACCGAGAATGTTCTGAAGAACTTCATGTCCCTGCAGGTGGGCCTCTTTGAGAACGAGTTCAACGCCAACAGCTTGAAGTTCGCCCTGAAGAAATTCAAACTGCCGGTCTTCGTGCTGAAGCGCGGTCAAATGTTCGTGGTGAAGCTGGGTAAGTTCACGGATCGCAAGCTGGCCGAGGACATTCGCGCCAAATTGAACGACGCGGGTTTTACGGCCTTCATTACTTCGAATTAACGAAGGCCCGATAACGCAGGCTCACCGGCGAAGGTCTGTTAGCCTGGGAAACGGAAGCGCCGCGGTTTGAATCAAATCGCCGCGGCGACCAATCCCTCCCGTGAAGAGCCCACGCCTTTCGACGTATACTTCTCCACGCGCAGGGCGATGTCCGGCCCCGTCAGCGGCTTGGCCATGATGTCCTTGATTCCGTTTTGCAGTGACTGCTCCACCAGTTCCCGGGTGGCCTTGCGCGCCAGCATGATGAACGTCGGCGAATCGCCCCCCGCCCGCGCTTGAATGCGGCGCATGGCCAGCAGGGCGTCTCCCGGCAGGCCGTCTTCCAGAAGAATCAAGCCCGGCTTGAAGGTTCCGAATTTAACCACGGCGTCGAAAGCGTTCTCGGCGCCGAACACCGTCAGCGCGCGATTCTTCAGGCTCCGCTGAACCTGCTCACGGATTTCGGGGTCTTGATCGGCGATCATGATTCTCTGATTATTCATTCGGGTTCACGTTCTCCCGGGCTCACTGCGGCCCTCAAGCTCAGATTTCGGATTTTACGCCGAATACCTGAGGCGGCCGGCCGCTTTTCTTCATTGACTGAAGCGAAAACCGATTAAAAAATTCGGAAAGGGAAATCAAATTCAGGGCGGGCGGACGTATTCGACGCGGCTGTCGATCTCCATGGGAATGCGAATCGCT
>CAZGYS010000436.1:0-5902 GCA_964530305.1 uncultured Leptospiraceae bacterium | reverse complement strand
AATTTGTATATAATCAGGTCGGTCAGAATTGTACAGGATCAGCCCGGTTTATACCAATGCCCCCAATTACCCAACAGCGCCCATCTATCGCCATCCTAACAATGCGACATATATTCCTGCGAACCCGATCTTACGTCCCATAACAACTCCCAACCAACAAATCCACGCGGTCTCGCCATACTTGTTTCCCAATTTGCCTGCACCTGAAAAAACAAGTCCGGTAAGCAATGCAATTGCTCATCATTGGAAATCCCGAAAACCGGCGTGTCGTCGGTTTTGCTCAAGCGGCAGCGGCCGGCGGTTTGTCGACGCGAATCATCGCTCATGAAGAGCTGGTGAGTGAGCCGGACCGGTTGTGTGAGCTTCCCGACGTGCCGACGACGCTGGTGAGAATTGATTCGGCCGGCGAAAACGCGCGCGTTGAAACAATGCTTCTGGGCCAGGGTTACCAGGACGTCCTTGAATACGGCGCGCACGCAATCAGTCCGGATGAACTTGCCGCTCGGGAACCGCTTCGCGGCGAAGTGCTGTGTCCACGTCAGTATCATCTTGGCTTTACTCGCTATATGAAGCGGCTCGAAAGTATCTTCGCCGCGCGACCGGCCTGGAGAATTCTTAACCCGCCCGAATCGATTCTCCGAATGTTCAACAAGAATGATTCCATGGAGACATATCGTCGCATGGGGATTTCCGTCCCTCCTTCGCTGCCGAACATTTCGACGCCCGATGAACTGCGAACGTCCATGGCGGACCGCGGTATTCACTCCGTTTATGTTAAGCTGACGTGCGGCTCGTCCGCTTCTTGCCTGGGCGTGTTTAGTTGGCGGCGGGGAAATCGCCCGAGCTTGATGACGACTCTACGAAAAACGGACTCCGGCTATTTTAATTCCCTGCGAATTCAACGCATTGACGATACAGACCATGTAGAATCCGTTCTGGCTTTTCTGCTACGCGAGGGTTGTCGCGTGGAAGAGAGTATGCCCAAATCGCGCCGTGATTCAGCGTTCATGGATTGTCGCGTACTTGTGATTGACGGCCGTGCCTGCTTCCAGGTCGTTCGCGAGAGCCCCCATCCCATAACAAATTTACATCTGGGTGGTCGCCGAGGCGATTTGGCTTCCCTTCGCAATCGCATAGGCGAACAAGCATGGGGAGAAGCCTTGCTGCAAGCGGAGAAAGTGTGGAGTGCTCATGATTGCTTCCACGTCGGCGTGGACTTGATGTTTGATCCGGGTTTCAGTCGGTCGACGATTATCGAGTCCAATGCCTTCGGCGATTTACTCCCCGGCCTACAATACCAGGGGCGATCCGTGTATGAACATCAAGTAGAAGTCTTAAAGCGAAAATATAGTTCGCACGGTGCCTGAACTTTTTTGATGGCGTAAATCCGCGCACCGAGAATGATACGGTATTACATCGAGGGATATCCATGCCGCGCTACGAATACTCCGACGAAAAATCCGAGAAGTTCTGGGAAATAGAGGTAAAGGGCACCAGTTATGAGGTCCGCTTCGGGCGAATCGGAACCAATGGGTCCACCCAGTCCAAGGCGTTCAGTTCGGCCGATGAGGCTCGCCAGGCGGCGGACAAACAAATCGCCTCCAAACTCAAAAAAGGCTACCAGAAAGCGTCGTCGCCCGACGAAGGCGAAGTGATTTCGAATACTCTCCCGAGAAATGCTCGGCTGGAAGCACAAATCCATGCTAAACCCCTGGGCATCGCCGGTTGGAAAGCCTACGCGAAATGGCTGGCTGAATTCGACGCTCCTCGCGCGGAACTAATTGAGCTTGAGCTGGAATACGATAAGTCTCCCAGCTCGAGCCTGAAGCGTAAGCGAAATGCCCTCTATGACCAGCATCATGACGATTGGCTTGGGCCGGTTTTGCTTGAGGGACTTAAAGGGGGCGACCGTGACGAACCATCGTTGAAACTGGAGTGGCGCAGAGGCTTCATTTACAGCGCTCGCATTTCGTATCCCTGGGATGCGTCCGGGCCCAAAGGATTTGAATTGCTAGAGGCGTTGCTTGTTTCGCCGTCAGCCCGCTTCCTGCATGAGCTCGTCATCGGGGCAATGGAAAGCGACACGGTCAATTATGAGCGAGCCCTGACACTCATTAAGGACGTGGGCCGGTTGAGTTCACTCCGACGCCTTCATCTCGGAGACTTCACTTACCAGGAATGCGAAATCTCCTGGGCCACGGTCGGCGACGTAAGCATTTGCCTGGATGCGTTCCCGAATCTAGAATACCTGAAGGTCCATGGCGGCGGAATCTATTTCAGTAAGAAAATCAAACACGAAGCGTTGCAAGAACTCTGTCTTGAAACGGGCGGCCTTCCCGACGATGCGGTCAAGGTGCTCTGCAAGATGAACCTTCCCAGCCTGCACACGCTTGAGGTGTGGTTGGGCACGGACGAGTACGGCGGAGATAGTTCCATCGCATCATTAAAACCGTTCTTCAAGAATAAGAACCTTCCGGCGCTTAAAAACCTTGGCCTGCAGAATTCGGATTACCAGGATCAAATCGCCCTTGCGCTCCTAGAGTCGCCACTTCTAAACAAACTGCATACCATCAATCTTTCCATGGGAACCATGCGGGACATCGGAGGCGGCGCCATCCTTGAGAACAAAGCGAAGTTAAAGCATCTGAAAGGCATTGATTTGAGCCGCAATTTCATCAGCAAACCCATGGTGAAAAAACTCAAGACGGCATTTTCATCCATCAAACTTACCGATATGGAGGAGCCGTATCCCGACGGCGAAGAAGATTTTTACTACGTGTCCGTCGGCGAATGATTAATTTCGCGGCGGAATGACGGCCGGAATTCGTTCCAGAAGCCCTTCGCCGAAAACCGGATATAGATTCGTCTTCTCGAGGTGCACGTAACCGATGTGACAACGACAGACATCGTTGGTACACGGCCGCCGACGCAGAAAACGTAGCGGCTCCTCATCATATAGATTGCCGAGTTTGTCCTGAATAAAGTGACATCGCCGGATGGTTCCTTCTCCGTCTATGCTGACGACCGACTCTCCCGCTTTACAAGCCCGGCCCAGGCTCTGGTGGTTCGTAAGGTTGTAATCAAATAGCGAGTCGATGCTGCGAATTCGCATCAACATTGAATCGGAGTAATAGTTTTCCTCCCTCTTATACGCATTCACCCAGAGGTAGACCCGTTCGTCGAGTGCCGCGCGCATCGCCTCGATTTCGTCCAGGTTTTCTTTTAATCCGACCATACCAACGCTGTATCGAACGCCGAGCTCGTCCAGCTCGCGACAACGACCAAGAAAACGTTCTCGCGAGACCTGGTCCGGATGATAGCTGGCCCACAGGGCGATTTTTTCACGTCGCGCTTTTTGCAACCAGTTTAGATTCGCCGATAGGTTCGTTTGAACGGCGATGCGAACAATGGTTTCCGACTCGGCCAGCTCTAGAATTGAAGCATGATAGTAATCCCGGGTGAGCGCCTCTCCCCAGGGCGTAAAGAAGATTCCCAGCGGCCTTTCGCCGAATACTCTTTCAGCAACAATGCGATGAACAAACCGCTCCAGTTCGGCGCGATCCTTCGCCAGTTCGGCGGCACTGTTCCGCTTCAAGGCGAACGGACAATAGGAGCAACCGTAGTTGCAACTGGAAAGAGAACCACGATACAGTATGTTTAGTCTGGATTCATTCATAACTTATGCGGTCTATTTTAGAACGTACTCTTCCATCCGATCTCTGATCCTCGATGAGAAAAGAAAGGGTGCGATGGCGTCGGAATTCTCAAACCCTCCTTCAGTCAATAGCCAGATATTTCCGGAGTCCGGCCCGGCGAGTCCTCTTTCGAGCAGAGCGTCAAGCTCGGGGAAGTCTCCCGTCAGTGAGCCGCCGAACTCGTGCTCATAGTTTTCGCGCGAAAGGCCGTCCGCGTTCAGCAACGACTGAATGACATAGCGCCGCCTGCGTTCCTCGGGATTAAGGCGATAGCCGTGAGTCGCCCTGGAGAAATCATCGCTCTCGATGTAATCCTCTAGAATAGCACGCGTTTGACGACGCGAAACGGCATAAGAGAATGAATAATGAAGATCGCGGGTGTAAGAACGAGCACCACAGCCCAGGCCAACCATGCCATCCTGTTGACATTGATAATCGCCGAAGGCATCACCTTGCGCATTCCGTTTGCGAAACAACCGCATGGAGAATTGCTCGTAACCCCGTCCCAGCAGGAAATCGCGTCCCGCGCGGTAGAATTGAATCCTTTCGCCGTAAAACGCGCCGGCCTCGGGGCCCTGCTCGACTCCCGCCTGCTTCCCAAAGCCGGTCAAAGGCCGGACATACATGGGATACAGGAACAGTTCATCCGGGTCAAAGCGAAGCGCCGACTCCAGGGAAGCAATCCAGCTTTTCATGGTCTGGCCCGGCAATCCATACATCAAATCAATATTGAGGCAGGCGAAAGAGTTCCGGATTCGGCCGAGGGCGCTCTCAAGCACGCCAGGGGCTTGCGGGCGAAACACGGCCGTCGTTTCCTTTTCGAAGAAACTCTGCACGCCGATACTGATTCTATGGATTCCATGGTCGCGAAGCACCTGGAGCTTTTCCGGAGTGGCGGTATCCGGCGAAACCTCTACGGAGCCGGGAAGGATATCCAATTGCGCGCCCAGAACATCGCGAACCGTATTCAACAGGTCGTCCAGCTCCGCGGGCGCGAGTATCGTCGGCGTACCTCCGCCCATGGCAAAGCGCACAAAGCGACGTTCTCCCAGCAAAACGTCGAGTTGTTCGGCTTGTCTCTTCAGGCTTTTGAGGTAACGGCCTATCAGCGATTCGCCGCGTTCCTTGCCGTTGTCCGGTTGATGTGCCAGCGTGAATAGATTACAGAACCCGCAGCGAAATTCGCAAAATGGGACGTGAACATATAAAAAAAGGTTCTCTCGATTCTCCGATGCCCACACCGAATCCAAACGCGGCGCGGGCTCCAGCGGGCGATAGGCACTCTTATGAGGGTACGCGTAGGCGTAAGCGTGCCGGCCGGGGTTAGCCAGTAATTCATCCAATTCCGCGGCGGCGTTCATAGAAAAAAATCTCCATAGGGAACGGTCCAGGTGACCGGATGAGCCAGGTTATGACCGGTATATCCGTCTTCGCCGTAGGCCGTTCCGTGATCCGAGCAAAGAATCACGAAGAGCGGACCACGTTTCGCGAAAGCATCCCAGAGACGCGGTAGTTCGCCGTCCACGTATCGCAACGCGGCCGCATGGGACTCGAGATCGTCGCCCTCCTCTCTCGTTCTCCCTGAAATATAAAAGTAGTTCGGCTGATGTATCGCCGCGACATTCAAGAACAAAAACATTCTACGGTTTGAATCCTCTGCTTGAATTAAATCAATTGCTCGGTCTACTTGATTCGTCAATGACTCCGGATGCGCAACACCAAAGTCGGACTCCCAGTAGCTTTCCTCAAACATCGCGGGCAGCACGGAACCCAGCACGCTGGTAGTATTGAAAAAACCGACCCCGCCCATGCAAATAGTACGATAGCCATTCGCCGCGAAACCTTGCACAATGCTGGGTTGGCGAAACACGAATGTGTCCGTGGTCGTGGTGCGGCTCCCGGGAAACTCAATCGCAAAAAGGCGCCCGTGCGGGCGGGGCTCCACTGGCGTGGGCAGGAACCCCGCGAAAAAGGCCTGGTGACTGGAAAACGTAAAACTCCCCGGCGCGTGACGCATCTCCCATTTACCGCCAGGGAGGTGCTGCCCAATTCCGGGAAGGTTGCCGCGATTCAGTTCGCGTTCGGCGATGTCGTATCTCAAGGTATCAAGCGTAATAAATAGTATGTTATGGCTTCCCACGACGCGGTTCATGTCGCGTCCGATGCTCTTTTCAACTTCATGATTCGACATTCGTTTAACTTACAAG
>CAZGYS010000435.1:0-5905 GCA_964530305.1 uncultured Leptospiraceae bacterium | reverse complement strand
GCATGAATCCCCAGACCGCCGCAGCCGTAGACGGCCAGGGTCTCGCCCTCCATCAAGCGGCCGGCGTATTTAAGGGCGTGAAAGGGAGTGGAAACCGCGTCCGCCATGATGGCGCCTTGATCGAAGGGAACGCTTTCGGGCAAGGGCGTGAGATAGCGAGCGGGAATGGTGATCTCCTCGGCGTAGGCGCCGTCCAGATCGAAGCCCAGCACGCCGAGCTCGGGGCATGCGTTGTGACGGCCGACCTTGCATTCCTTGCATTCGCCGCACGACGTTCCCGCGCCGATTACCACGGCATCGCCCGGTTGAAACCCGGTGACGCCTTCCCCGACTTCCAGAATGTTTCCGGAGGATTCATGCCCCATGATGCGCGGATACCCCGGCATGCGAATCACGTTATGGAGCACCGCGTGAACGTCCGACCCGCATACTCCGCAGTACTTTACCTTCACGCGAACTTCACCCGGACACGGCGCGCGCACGGGCACGTCCTCGATGCGAAGTTCCTTTTCACCCTTGTACAGTACGGCGGCTTTCATAACGACTCCTCTCTCCCCGGTTTACAATGAGTTTTATGGCATGGGAACGCCGGAATTAATTGTATCAAACGGTCAAACCGCGAACTTTTTTCGAGATTAATTACGAACCATTTGATCGCTCATGATCATCAGGAAAATTCCCACGACGATGACCAGCGTGCCCAGTACGCGATATAGATTCATATCTTCTCCCGCGTAGATGCCGTAGGCCATGGTTACAAGATAGCCCAGCGACATCATGGGACGCGCCAGGCTCAAGTCCTTGCGACTGAGCACGGCCAGCCAGAGCAGAAAGCTGACCCCGTAACACAGGACCGCGCCCACCATGGACCAGGAGAGGGCCGCGCGAACATAGTACATGCCCAGCTCGACCACCGAACCATTAAAGGAAATCCCGCCCATGGCTTTCATGGCAACGCTCATGAAAATCTGCCCGAAGGCTCCGAGGATTATGGAAATGACCAAGAGTACCCACATCATCATATGACCGATCTGCTCTTCGCGCGCTCGGCGCGCCAGCTTTTATTACGGTCGGACGCGGGCAGCCATGAGGGCCTTTTGAAAGTCGCGCAGGCAGGCCGTGAGGGCGCGCCGGCCCAGGGTGCCCATGAATTCCTCTTGCGTGCCCGGCAGAACTCGCCTTTGACTTTTTTGGAGGCACTCATGCCGGGCCAGGGGCTTTGCCGCGCCTGGCTCGAATACGGCTCCCCCATACAGCTCGAAGTGAATATTGAAATTCACCTGGATGAAACCCCGGTTTCGCGCGGTGGGTGTTTGAATGAACTCTCGGGGCGGCTGCCAGATGAGATCCGCTGCCTTAAATGTCACCCGCAGCAGAGACGAATGCGTCGCGGGGGCCTTATTCTCGACGTATGCCTTAAAGCGAAAGCCCGCCTGGTTCACGACGCCCTTCAGTCCGGGCGTCATCAATTTCCTCAGGGAGCCGGTTTCGTTTTTTACGCCGCTGCCGAAAGCGCGATACATGGAACGCGCTCGCGCCCAGTCGTCGCGATTGACGCGCTTACCGCTTACACGGACGAGCACCTCGGGCGCGCCGGCAGCCGGGGGTTTCGGCGAACCTTCCACCCGGGGCGGCTCGACGTTGATCTTCATGCAGGTCGAGAAAAGGAAAATCGCCAGGGGCGAAATGACGATGGAAGCTGTTGTTTGCTTGTTCAAGGGCGATAGTTCAGCACGCGTCGCGGGCGAGCCGGCTCCACGGGAACGCCCCGCAGTTCATCGACTTCGCGTCCTTGCAGGGAAAATCGCACGCGCTTGATGTCCGGAAATTGGAGCAGCGTATATTTCACCTGGTCGATGCGATCGCGAATGAGGCGCGGGGCTACCCGGGGAAAGCCGGACCCCAGCTCCACGAGAGCGGTTCCATTTTCGATATTTACATCCAGGACCAGGGAGCTACGCGTCAGCACGGTCATCAAGCCCCTTTCCTCGGGCAGGGCTCCTTTTTGCAGAATGCGCAGCGCGCCCATGGGACTGTAATCGCGAGCGGGGACGTTTCTTTTAACGCGCGTGAGCACGGATCGCCCGCCGCGAAAGCGAATAAAATAGAGCTCCATTCCCCGGGGACCCAGCGGGCGAGTCGTCGACGCGCGCGAATCGGGATTACGGGGAAACGGATTCAAATCGCGGCGCGAACGAGGCGATGGAATCGCCGGCTCATGCAACATGCTCCGCGCGCGAGAAACGCCGCCGAAGATATCCCGCGCCGAACGTTTCATGGGCGGCAAAACCCGCTCACGGATCTCGTTGATTTTACGCTTCGAGACCTTCACGGCTTTCTTGCCGGCCTTCTTGCCGGAGATTTTGGTCACGCCCAGATTTCGGTAATGGCGCCGAGCCTGGTTGTCCATGAAGATCAGGAGGGCCAGGGCCGCGAACATCAACAGCAGGATCTTATTGGCCTGCTCGGTTTCCGTGGGCGGATTTCCGTCGTTTTTGGATTTAAAGAACATCCAATTCTGATCATCGGAAGGTTTCCGAGGAAAAGATAGTATGAGTTTGCGATGTGCGGATCCAGTGGTGAGGGTTATCAGTATCCGCGGGTTTTGGGGCCCGCTGGATTCCGGCTTGACTTTTCCGCCATTTTATGTAACGCAAACCCGACACCCGCACCGCCCCAAAAACACAAGGACCCACCCTGGCGGGCGCGGTCTGTTCCAAGTTTTGCATCCCTGCCCTCCCGCATCCGGGTGGGATCCATTAAATCAGGCTGGATAGGTGGCTGATATGTGCGCAGACAGGGCCGAAACCACGTAGACAGGCGACGGCAGGCCCCAGGTACATGCAAAAAGCCGCTGCGGAGAGCGGCTTTTTGGCCAGCGTCCGGTCCGGAAAAAATCCGACCGAACGATTCATTGGAAAGGTCAATGGGAGCGGCTGAAACCGCCCCGGTCGACTACCTATCGTCCTTTCTTTTTGTGACGATTAGCTCTGCGCTTCTTTTTGCGCTTGTGGGTGGCGATTTTTCTGCGCTTTCTTTTTTTACCGGAAGGCATTCAAGACTCCATTGCTTTCAAAAAAACAAAAAATAATATTCGAAGCGGTCAGACTTTCAGCGGAGGTATTTTTGTAAAGCCGGATTCTTTCGGAACTCGGCGAGCATTTCCTTGATATCGCCCACTCCGTCGCGGGAGGCCACGAACAGCAGGTCGTCTTCCTCCACGACAATCACGTCCTTCACTCCCAGCAGCGCCACCAGCTTGCGACCACTCAAGACGATATTGCCCTCGGAATTTTTCGAAAACAATTTCGTCTTCGAATCGCTCGCCACGAGAGTATTGCCGCCGTCGGCCTCCGGCACGATGCGCTCCAGGGAAAGCCAGGAACCCACGTCGTCCCAGGTAAAAGTCGCCGGAACCATGGCGATGGTGCCCGACTTTTCCATGATGGCGATATCGATGGGCGTCTTCGGCACTTTGGAAAAATTCTTCTTCAGGGCCGCCGCGCTGTTGAACGATTTCTTCAGGGGATTCAAAACCTCGGGCGCGTGGTTCTCGAACTCGCTCAGGATCAAGGAACCCTTCCAGATAAAAATACCCGAGTTCCAGTAATAGTTCTTCTTTTTGATATAGGACATAGCCCGCCGTTGATCGGGCTTTTCCACGAAGGAGTTGATCATCAACGCGCCGGTGTCCCAGAGCTGTTTGCCCGCGGCGATGTAGCCGTAACCGGTTTCGGGGCGCGAAGGCTTAACACCAAGAGTCACCAGAAACCCCCGCTCCGCCGTCTCCAGCGCTACCTTCATGGTCTTCTTGAATTCCGCCGGCGGGGCGATGAAGTGATCCGCGCTCAACACGACGTGGGTTCGCCCGGGAAACTTCTTTTCCAGTTGCAGTGCCGCCAACGCGATAATCGGCGCGGTATTGCGACCCTCGGGTTCAACGACGAAATTGTCCTTCGGGAACTTGTGGGTCTTGAGAATGGCTTTCTTGAGTTCGGCGTTGCAACCGATGTAAATATCCTTCGCGTCCGCGATGGTGCGCGCGCGAAGAATCGTCTCTTCCAGCAGTGTTTTGTTCGAATAGACCTTGCGCAATTGCTTCGGATGCGATTCGCGGGAGCGCGGCCAGAAACGTTCGCCCTTGCCCCCCGCCATAATGAGTACGATTGGTTTCGCCATAATAGGATCCTGATAATTAAAATGTGTGTGAGTGCTTTATTGAGTCGGGCCGGGCGATTTCACGGAGGCGTCAGGTCGACGAAACCACCATTGCCGCCGTTACGAAAATCATTGCCGTTGGGTCGATTGCGGGAAAAACGACGGGAACGATTATCGTCGGGGCGCTGAATTTCACGCCTTTGAAACCGTTCCTTCCGTTCACGAAATTCCCTGCGCTCCCGGTCTTCGCGCTTGCGCAGAATTTTTTCCAGTCCACGGAGGCGGCGCGGTGGTTCCGCCGGGCCCATGCGCTGTTGTTTGTTGCCGCTTCCGAAAAAACGGTCATAGGGCATGACCACGACTTCCACGTTCTTGCCCAGGCGATCAATCGCCAGGTATTCACGCAGGTGGGGATACTTCCGCAGCAAACGCCCAATGCCTTCGAGCCTGGCAAAATACGCCCGGTCCAGAATACGCGCCGCGTGTTCACGAGCTTTCGCATCGTCGATTTGCTTGATACGTTCCAGCTCGCGCGCGATGAATTCGCCCGAGCGAGCCACCACGCCCCGATACTGAACCGGGTCGGGAATGAAAACGTCCTTTATGGAGATACTATCCAGTTGAATGCCCTTCTTATCCAGCGCCGCCCGGATATCTCGTTCTCCCTCGCCGGCCAGATAGCTCCGCAGGCGATTGTCCAGCCCGGACAGAGCCCGATCATCGGGATAGATTTCGGCGATTTTCTCATCCAGGACTTCGTTCACCTTACTACGCACGTGACCGGAGAGTTTCGACCAATCATACTTGAGTCGCCTGAATGTCCGCAAAAGCTGTTTTTGATCCAGCGAGTAGGTGAGATTCAACTTAAACTTAATATAGTATTCATCCTTTAAGCCCAGCGCGTCGCTTTGCGCCAGGCCCCGGCGATACGTATAATTAAAGCCGTCCGTGATCGGAACCCGATGGAGCAGCACCTGGCCGGGCGTGGCACGGGACGGGATGAATCGCCATTCGCCCGGGCGAATGGGTTTGGGATCGACGCCGTCGATGTAGTGTTCAACGACGATGGCTTCGCGGGCCGAAGCCTGAACGAACCCGAGATACCCGTAAGTACATACCGCGGCGAAAAGGATGAACCAGAAAAACGCCCGGAAGAAACGAGAGATCATTCTTGGTTCGTCTGATTTTCTTCCGCGTCGATTTGCAGCGGACGAGAGAGAATAATGGTGGAGATGGCGTGCTTGTAGACCAGACTTTGCTTACCGTCGTTCTCGATAACCACGGTAAAATTGTCGAAGCTCACGACGCGTCCCTTCAGGGGCACGCCATTCGTCAGATAAATAGTGACGTCGATTTTATCCTTACGGGATCCGTTCAAAACCAGATCCTGGATGTTGTTTTTATTTGCCATAGTACGATTCTTCCCGGGCCGAGCCCGTTTTTATATGTGGTTCTATATCTATAATCGGCAAGTTTCCGGTTCGGCTGGCCGCGATTGGGCCCATATTGCTCCGAAAGCCCGGAATTCGCCATTTCAAAGGATTAATCAACCGTCACCGTCTGGAGTCAATTAATTTTATTGCACGTCGGACCGCAGCTCGCGAGCCAGCTCCGGCGCCGTTATGGACTCCAGGTCGGCCTCGCGCTTAAACCAGGTGCGCTGTTTTTTCCCGTACTGACGGTGACGAATCATCAATTCCTCCGGCAATTCCGCGGCCGGCATACGGCCCTGGACAACATCCAGGGC
>CAZGYS010000434.1:0-5920 GCA_964530305.1 uncultured Leptospiraceae bacterium | reverse complement strand
CATCTCGTAAAATATCATATACTTTCAATTCGATCCGATACTTTTCCGTTTCCTTCTTAAAGAATGCCGCGAGATCCGGGTCATGCCCCATGCAAACGAGCATGATTCGCTGTTGCACCTGGGTCGGGCTCTCTTTCTTTCTTCGGTTTAGATCACGGTAGTTTAAATTAGCAATGAGATCCGATACGTCCGCCTTCGTTGCGATTCGATTCACGGGCATGAGCTTCACGTCATACCCATCTTTGACCCCATCAAAATAAGAACCTCGTTCAAGAGGCTCGATCTCCAGGGCCTTGATCAAGAGGTCCCGCGCCTGCACTGGATTCCGAAAGATATCGTAGTTGTTTACGGTGAACACCTGGAAACCGGTGTAGTTTTCATTTTGCGGCTCTTCGTTTTCTCCTAACTCCAATTGTTCCCTCTGACTCCCTAGTTGAACTCGTAATTGATTTAGGCGTTTTGTTGCTGTTTGAATAGCTCCACTATTTATGTCCGCGCCGATAAAGCGGCGCCCTAATTTCATTGCTACGGCTTGGGCAGTTCCGCTTCCCATGAAGCAATCAAGTACAATATCACCTGGATTCGTAGAAGCTCTCAATATCCTCTCCAGCAATGCTTCCGGTTTTTGCGTAGGATAATCAGTCCGCTCTGAAGACGTATTACCAATCCGCCCCAGGTCATTCCAATTTGTCGTCAATGGAGTTCCCTTCGTTTCGGATAAATAGACCTTTAAACCATCAAGTCGTGGTGTTCCATCTTTCTTCGTTAGAATTCTACCGGCGGTCCAAAGCTCTTCCAACTCTTCGATAGAGCGCCCCCAAGAGCGATTTGGTGGTGGCGTTGTCCCTCTCCATTCGAATTGCCTATTGGTGTTTGTTGAGGAAAAGGTTAAATCTTGCCCTGTGTACAAATTTCCGTCTTTGTCTCTCTTATATCGTTTCAGCTGCGCGGCACCATAGTCTAAATAATTTATATGAAATGCAAATTGCGGACTTCGCGTGTAGTACAAAATATAGTCGTTAGCTCGAACGAATGTTTTCGTTTTCATATTATGGGCATTGGTCCGTTGCCATACGATTTCATTTTGGAACCCTTCAGGCCCAAAGACTTCATCAAGAATTTGCCGCAAGTGATGGCTCCTCCTTGGATCACAGTGCAAGTATAGAGAGCCGGTTTCACACAAAAGCTCGCGAAGCAAAACCAGCCGCTCATACATGTATTGCAAATATTCGTCATTTGACCAGATATCGGTATACTGCTTCTCCTCGAACGCACTGTGCTCATTCGTTGCGGATTTGCCGCGTAACGTAATCTTTTTCTTGTATTCGGCCTTCGAATCAAAAGGCGGATCAATATACACCAGGTCAACTTTGCCGCGAAATTCGCGCAGCAGGTGACTCATTACCTGTAGATTATCCCCCCAGAAAATCTGATTGTACCAATCGCGCTCTCGGCCAGCTCCGTCCTTGTACAATTTTGAATCGCCGTGAGTTTCCTTCAGTTCGGCCGGGAAATAGTGCGTCGACCGAAAAGGACGCTTCCCCCGCCAATGCAGAACAGGGTACCCTCGAATCGGCTCCTCGAACTCATAGGAGTCGACGTTCTTTACTTCATTGTCTTTAATTAAATCCGGCTGCTCACTCATGACTCAATCGATGCCTCTGACCTTACAGTAGGCGCTGAAATCGCAGTTTTTGCAGAAATCTTCCGGCAACTGCGTTATTGCAAAATTCCCATTTTCGATTCGGGATACTACAGAGTCAAAGGCCCCCATCGTGGCGTCAATTCGGGATTGCTGTAGCTCAAAGCTTAAATATGGATTCCCCTCGGTTTCGGCCGTGTAATAGACATGCATGCGGGAAACACGCCAATTGAATTTCTCTTCGACTATATGCGCGTATACTTCCAATTGACGGCGATATCTCTCAACCTGCTCCGTTTCCCTCAAATCGGGCTTATTTTGGCCTTTGAAGTCTACGATTTCAACCGTATTATCCACTCCTTTTATCAAGTCCACCGACCCGATTAGGATATAATCATCTTTTACCAGCGATACATTCACTTCAGCTTCGCGCAGCTCCGAGAATCGCTCGTGGGAGCGCTCATAATAGGCCATTACCTGCCCAAAAGCACTGTCCAGCACGGCCTCCGCGAGATAGGTTCGATCCTTTAGTATGATTAATTGATAGTTTGTATGGAACCAATTTTGAATCAGTTCCTCGGTAATCGGGCTGGTGCTCTGCTCCAGGTAGAATTTATGTATGTCTTCGATGGTCTGGTGGATCAATTGACCAAATGCCATGCCACCGCGCCGGGTCGGCGCGAAATCCCAGTGCCGAAAGAACTGGTATTGTCGTGGGCAGTTTTCGTACACCGTGATATGGCCGGTAAAACTGTATGCTCGCTTCAGGTGAGCCGGTCGAGTGATTGCAAGATTAAGACTGTCCGCTACGAAGCCCGATGATGGCCATTCCAGCGCACGTTCAAATGCCGGACGCATATATCTACTGGGACTGTGTCGGCCTCGACCTTCCGTTCTTTCAACATCCGTAAGAACTAGAACACTCTGCGCACGCGAGAAAGCCGTATAGAAGACGCGTCGCCAATCAAAGAATTTTATTCGCTCTTCGGGTTCAAATGGTCTTTTTAACAAATACGGTTGCAGAGCTTGCTTAAGCTCGTGACTTTCGCGGCGAGGAACATTACCAAGTGATCCCACCATAACGACTGGAAACTCCAGCCCCTTCGACTGGTGTATGGTAAAGAATGGAACAGCGCCCGAGGGGGCGGCTTCTTCCGGATCTTCGTATTCGTTGATCCCGCCCTCGCGCAAGAATCGCAGAAATTGGTTGAATAATTGTACGACTACGCGATTGAGATTCTTCGGAGTAAATACGGAAAGTCGATAGTAATGCTCAAATCGCGTCAAGATGTGAGTGAGAATTGCCAAATTGCGCGCTTGGCTTTCATTGGATAAGACGTCTATAAACGGCTCATAGGCCAATAGTTCATACAAGATTTTCGAAAAGTTATCATTGGTTCCGCGCGTGCCCGTCGGCAAATTGTTGAATGTCAGAGCTTTTGTGCGAACGTATTCTTTCAAGTCCTTGTGCTCCGGACGCTCCAACAGATCGAGGGCGGCCACAAGACATTCATCATCATAGTAGTCCCATATTTGTAGATGTGCCCCGGGTGCCCACGCCCTAATTTTGCTCCATTGTGGGAAGAGAAGCAACAAAAGACCGAGCGTCAGAACTATTTCATCACGTTCAAAGAAAAAGTCACTTCGCGGGGCATAAACAGGGATTTCATGCGATTCCAGGAAACGAATCAAGTTCCGAACTCTCTCTCCTCCGAGACTCCGAAACAAGAAGGCGATCTGATTGTAATCGGTCAGTTGCCTGGCGTTTCGTAGCTCATGGATAAAACGCAATACATTTTTATGCCATTGGTGTTCAGATAGTCCCGTTACACGGAGTACAGCGGCTGTTTCCGAAAATTGAATCGCTTCCGATGGTATGATGGATTTCTCATGTCGGAATGTTTTAGATTCGGAAGTCCAGGTCTCATCATCCATGAAGTCAGAATAGAACTGAATGATTTCCGGATGAGAGCGATAGTTCGTTTCCAATTTAACTATCTTGCATGCTTCGGCCTCGAATTGATCCGGAAACTCAAGAATGTTGCGAATCGTAGCACCTCGAAATCGATAGAGGCCCTGATCGTCATCCCCAACGACGCAGATGTTATTGTGGGCAGCGTAAAGTTCCCGGAGAATCAATTCCTGAATGGTATTTGTATCCTGGAACTCATCGATCATGAGGTACCGAAGTGCACTTTGCACTTTATCAAGTACAGCTTTATTCTCGCGAAGAAGCTCCAGAGTTTCCTTTTGCAGTCCTGCAAAGTCTACGTTATTTTTCTCTTGCAGCGCATTCTGATACCATCGGTAATATTCGGCTACGGTTCGAAGTGCAGAATCATTACTACGACTGACTGCCTCGATATCGATATACTCTTCAGTTAGATAGTTAACAATAGACTGGAGCTCTTCGGATTTTTTCCAGTTGCTTAAATTAGGGGAAAACAGGGCCGACAAACTAGCAATTGCAGCCGTAGCATCTCTCAGTCCCGCGTAGATGAAGAAACGCTGATCAAAATCGTCGAGTACTGTGAAGTTGCGCTTCAATCGGCTGTGCTCGCGATACTCCTCAATGAGTCGCAGGCATATACCATGCAATGTGCCGATGTACATTTCACTGATGTTTACGCGAATATCTTCTTCTAGAAGCCGATTCGATATGCGTGTGAGAAGCTCAGTTGCCGCTTTTTCAGTAAACGTTGCTATCAGTAGCTGTTCAGGTCGGATTCCCTTTTCGCGAATAAGGTATATGGTCCGCTCGACCAATGTATACGTCTTTCCAGAACCAGGCCCGGCGATTATCAGCAAGGGACCTTCGGTACTGACAATAGCTTCCTGTTGAGCGGCATTCCTTTTCATCAGCTTCCTGCGTAGAATAGAACCACAATCGGGACGATGACCTTACATTCGGGATTCATTCGCACCGATACGAATAGTTAAATTACAAACCTTCTAAATCATTCGTAGATATACATCATTTTTTTGATCCACCCGAAAAAACTATTTACATCCCCTCCCCACAGTACAACCCCTACCTCCCAACCACACCCGGAGGCCACCCCATGTCGCATAACAACCACACCCCCGAAACCCAATCCAACGACCTCACCACCACCCTAACGAACCTGAAATCCGCCCAAACCGCCAACCTCACCCCAGCCTTCGCATACGACCGTATTTCCGACGAAGTCCAATCCGACGGCGTCTCCCTCGATCAACAAACAACCGGCGCCACTCAATACGCCGAACGAAACAACCTCCAGATCATCCACCGCTTCACCGTGATCGAATCCGCAAGCAAAGGCGACCGCAAAGTCTTCAAACAAATGGTCGACCTCGCACTGAACCTCGGCATCAAACATCTCATTTTCAAAAACACCGACCGCATGAGCCGCAATTACGAAGAATGGATTCGCCTCGACAAAGCAATGTATTCGCACGGCCTGAACCTCCACTTCTACCAGAACGGCCGCGTCACGAACAAGGACGCGAACTTCAACGACCGTTTCCTGATCCATATCGAACTCGCTGTCGCTTCCCAATTGAGCGACAAAATCAGTCAGGACGTACGCGAAGCGAATCGCCACATGCTCGGACGCGGTATCGCGCTTCGAAAAGCCTGGGGCTACACCCGCGACCCGGAAACGAAGATGCTCATCATAGACCGCGAAGCCGAACCTACCGTCCGCTGGTTCTTCGACGAATTCGACAAGGGCGAACACTCCCTGCGTTCGTTCATGGTTCTATTGAACGAAAAGAAAATACCCGCTCCGGACGGCGGCGCATGGAAGTCATCAAATCAAATCCATCAGCTCCTCACGAATAAAATCTACCACGGCGAATACTACAGCCGTACGCACAAGACGACCCACGTCTGTAAACACGAACCCTACTATGAAAAATCGCGATACGAAGAACGCCTGAAACGTCTCTCGGCGAAACACAACAGCAAGCGCATGTCTCAATCCGATTTCGCCTTCGCGGGTCTGCTCACCTGTAGCTGCGGGCGCGTGATGAGCGGGGACGACAAGGTTGTGCGGCGGCGGGGCGGCGCTACCGGCGTCGTCGTATACTACGTGCACAAGTGCGAGCATGCCCTGAATGAGCGGGGGCGGCGCAAACAGGTCAGCCTGCGAGAGGAGCATGTGGCGGCGGCGCTGGAGGAACACATTCGGGGGCGGCGCTTCTCGGAGAATTTCGCGGGGCGGCTCAAGGACCTGTTCCGGGAGTTCGGCGAGCGAAATCGCAAGAACAACGCGCGGGAGCGGGCGGCGTTCC
>CAZGYS010000433.1:0-5923 GCA_964530305.1 uncultured Leptospiraceae bacterium | reverse complement strand
GGGCGACGGCTTCCATGTGAGCGGGTCGTCCCAGCAGACCCACCTCATGCCCGGCCAATTCCAGAAAACCGCCCAGGGCCGAACCCACGGCGCCCGCTCCGTACACCAGTATTCTCATGACGTCATTGCCGCGATGCCCTTGTTCATGGGGCGAATCGCCTTACTTCTTTTTTAGTTCCAGCGCGCACCAGCCTTCCAGATCCAGGCGATGGACCAACTCCCAGGCATCCGCGAAATGCTCGATGATGTTTTCGCCCTGTTCGCTCAGGATACCGGAGAACAGCATGCGTCGAAAACGTCCGCCGCGAATCGCCTTTGAATTCGCGAGGATGACGGTCTCGGTCAAATTGCCCACCATGAGATCGGCGTCGTATTCGCTCACCATGGAAACCTCGAAACCGCCCTGCTCCACCGTAAGGCGACCGGCGTACTCCGGTTGATGCTCCAGGTTTTGCGCCGAGGCACGAATCGCATTGCCGTCCACGTCGAAGCCCTTCGCCTCCGCCGCGCCGAGAATCAACGCGCCGATGGCCAGCACCCCCGACCCGCAACCGGCGTCCAGGATCCTGGCGTCCTTGATATCCATGGCCTGCATGCGCGTCAGGCACAAGCGCGTGGTGGGATGCTTGCCCGTGCCGAAGGCCAGGCCCGGGTCCAGGTAGAGCGGGCGAACATTGTCTTTAAGAAATTCGGTTTCCTCGGGCGTGCCGCGATACCAGGAGGGAATGATCGCCATGCCTTCGCCCACGGGAATGGGATGATAGAATTCCTTGTAAGCCTCCATGTAGTCCTCGCGGCCCAGGAATTTCTCCCTGAGGCGAAATTCGGTGATGCCCCGCGCCGCCAGCAAGAGTTCCACATTGGCCACGCAGGCGATTTCGTCGGCGGGAAAATACAGGATGACGCGGGAGACGTCGGAGTTGGGAAAATCGCCCGGAGAGGTATCGCCGTATCTTTCCTCGAAACGACTTCCGTCCGCGGGCCAATCGTCTTCCTCGGGATTGGTGTACAGAATTTCGTAATAGCCGGAGCAATTGGGCAGGGGCGATGATTCGTCCAGCAGGATGATCAGATCCAGGCCGTCTTCGCGGTTCAGCTCAAGTTCGACTTCGCGATAAAGGTTTTCGGTATTGGACACGTATGCTTGCCGGATGAACGCCGCGAATGAACTCGGACTAAATCCTTATTCCTTCGGTTCCTGGTTCAGCCCGAAATGCTCTTCCTCGGCCTTGACCGGGTTCGCCGCGGCTTCTCCGCCGGCCTGACCTCCGGCCGCCGGAGCGTTGTTGGCGGGCAGGGAACTGGCGAAGGACTTGGCGAATTCGTCTTCGCTCATTTCGATCACGCCGCCGAAGAGATCCCCGCCTTCAATCCTGTCCGCAAGCACATGGGCGTAGCAGTACGCTTCCATGATACATTCCTTAACCTTGCGTCCGTTCAGGCGACGACGGCCCTCGATCTGCTGATCGAAAGTAATGGGCTCTTCCATGTTGGTGACGACTTTCTTCGGCCCCTTCATGTCTTGAATGAGTTCGTTCAGGATTCCGGCCACTTTGGCCATGAATTCCTTGATCTTAACGCGGGACTCACGTCCGGACGCTCCCCGGCGATTCTCCATCAACTGGGCGCGTTTGGCGTGCTCGACGTAATTACCCTGCGCGTGGGCCTGGGCTTCTCCCAGGGCTTTCGTATACTCCATGTTCTCATGGGTATACTGTTTGAAGAGCTCTTCGCACGGGCGAATGTTCTGGTAGAGGTCCGCCATGAGCTGGTGAAAATCGCGCTTCACGCCGGCATGGTAGGTCGGTTCCAGATGAATCTTCGGCGTCGTTAGAATGAATGAGTATTCGCGTTCGAATTCCTTGAGAAAAAGATAGGAGATGAGGACCTTATCGTTATCCTTCACGTCCTTGAATTCGCCCCGGGGATCGTGCTTCTTGCGGAACTGGGGAATGGACAGCAGGCCCTGTAGTTTCAAGCCGTGATTGTAAGCCTTGGAGCGCGGTTCTTCCTTCGGCTCCTCTTCGACTTCCTTCGTTTCCTCTTCGGCCTCGGTTTCGCCTTCGCCTTCGCCTTCCGCGCCTTCGGTTTCAGCTTTCTCCTCGGGCTGCTTAACTTCTTCCTCGGCGTCGGCCTTGCCCACGGTTTGGCCCACCTTACGCTTGCCGATGCGATCTCCGTCCACGATGCCCAGCATGCTTTCGAACAGCGGCGTGCCGGGATCCGCTTTCTTGTTTTCCGCGCGCTGAGCCAGAAGCACCAGCGAAGGATAAATATCGTTCATCAGGGTTTTCCATTCCGAACGAATGCGTTTCTTCTTGGCTGAATAAAGCGCGGACTGTTTCTTCTCGTTTTCCTGCTGAACGCCCACGGCCATTTCAACCGCGGCGATGTAGGATTCCTGAAACGTCTTGAGGTAGTATAACTTGCGAAGCAAACTGAACATGGGCGCGCGAATGGCGTCCAGGGGCACCGGCACGCTGGGCGCGGCATTGTAGGCCGACACCAGTTCGGAGAGTTCTTTTTGATCGTAGATGTCCGTGGCGCGTTCGATCAGTTCCACGTACAGGGGCGATTTCTTATCCAGCTCTGAAATGATGGCGCGCGCGGTGGCGGAGTTCGTCATGAACAGGTCATTGCCCATGATGTTGCATTCCATGATGGCGCGCTTGGTATCCAGATTCAATTTGGACATGAAGCGCGGCATTACCAGGTTGGCGCCGAAGGGAGTCAGCCCGGCCTGGCGACAGCGCAACTTGAGACCGACACGCGCGAAGAAGCTGGTGGCGTCTTTTTCCATGTCGGCCATCTGCTTGCGCATGGCCGCTTGTTTCTCGCCCTCGGCGCGGGCTTTTTCGCGCGCGATTTGAGAGGGCATCTTGGGCTCTTCGCCCACGCCCACTCCGCGTCGTCCACCCGAACCGCCGCGTCCGCCCCCGCTCGGTTCTTCCTTACGGAGGGCCTTTTCATTCAAAACCTGCCCGCCCGCCGAGGTAAACTTATTCATCATGTCTCGACGCGATTCGTTGTCGAGATCCTCGGAGCGGATGGCCTTGCGGGTTTTGTCGAATTCCATATCGTCCATAGATTTATACCGTGCCGTTGCGACCTTTCACCGCAAATATCGGAATTCACCGCGTGATCATAAGGATTTCAATCTGGTCCCGGCGGTCAAATAAAATCAAGCCGGCCCGCTGCCCATTTTAGAGGCGATTTCCGGCAGGCGACATAATCGCTACGAGGCGCTCGGAATCGCCCTGAACCAATGAGGACGCCAAAATCGGACTTGCCGGTGCGGCCGGTCGCCCCATTTTCACGGCGTGTCGCCCCCGGAACCCTTCACCATGGAGGCCCTGCGCCGAATTCTCCCCGCCCCATGGGACCCCGGCGATCCCATGGGCGTGCTCCTCTTCGGCTCACGTGCTCGAGAGGATGACGGGGCCGTCACCCCGGGCGATTGGGATATCGGCCTCATCGTCTCCGACTCCGCCGGTCCCGCTCCTCCCGCCGATCACTGGCCCGGCGATTGGGATGTCTTCGTCTGGAGTGAAGCACATTGGCGACGCGGCTTCGCCCTGCAATTGGAGCTTGCGCGAACGGCCCGCGTGTTGCATGACCCGTCGGGTTTGATCGGCGAGCGGTTTGCGTTTTTGCGCGAGGAGGTTTTGCCGCGGTGGGGGCGGTATTTGAGGAGGTGAAGGTGTGGCGAAGTGCTGAGTGGACCACGGGGGATTTGGGGGGCTCTGGGTGTGGGCGTGATGGTTGCTCGTCACTTTTTAATTGGACTTGTAAGGTTTTCGCGTACGATATGGGAGAGACTATGGTGGATAATGGCGAAAAAGAGGAGAGGGGCAAACTTACCCGAATGACTCCGGCTGTGATGACTTATAGTGCTACGAAGGAATTGCGCCTTATTGAACCGCTCATTGAATGCGGTCGGAGGCTAAACCGGTTTGAAGAGTCTTTCGGACTCATTAAGCGACTCATAAAGCGGTTTGCGCCGTCCCTGGAAAGCCAAGAAAGCTTGTTCTCGCAATTACGATTCTTCTTAATCAGCGCGGCCCAGATAGTTGGTGATTCAGGTGAGAAGTTAGTCTTGGTTAATGGGCTTTTGGATTCTATAACGTCGTCTGGCTTGCAGATAGCCCTTGACCAAGAGGGGTATATCAACGCAGAGACCTTCACCCGCATGGAAGACATGCTTCGCAAGGCATCACCCCTCGCGGAGCTTCTTGAGGAGTTTGATGAAAAGTTAGGCTCATTATCCGAATCATTTCCTGCTAGCGCTCGGAAAGTCCGGGAGGCAGAGCCGAGCCACCGCTTCACTCATGTGCTCGCGCGGGCCGATCAGCTTTCGGTGACTCTGAACGTCATGTCCCAATTGCGGTGGACTCCTTCCATCATCCGCGAAATAGAATTTCCTCCGGAGTATAAAGACGCAGGCATCTACATTCTGTCCTATTTCCAAGACGTCCTTAAGCGGCGCAATCTTGATGAAAACACAATAGTGCGTATAGAACAGGAAGAGGACCGAGTCCGACTTCTGATCGAGACACCCGAGGGTAGCGAAGAACTTGTAAACAAGACCCTAGAAGAATACGGTCAGCTATGGACCGGTGAAAAAACCGCGGACGAATTCGCAAAAACAAAGGAAGAAAACTTGGAGCTTCGCGGACTGGTCCGAAATGCGGCCACCATGATCGCCGGAAAAATGGATATAATCGCGATGCTGAAGGTCGAGAATCAGCAGAAGGAGCAGGCTATCCAGCAAGCAAAATCAGACCTCGCAGACTTTAAGGCGATGATGGGAAAGGCACTGGTGAACGCCCACGAACTGCCGGTAAAAATCATCAATGCCATGAACGAAAATCAGGCCTTGTCTATTGAAAGCCAGCGTGAGCGAAACGAATACGAACTCCAACTGCGCGAATCTTATCGCCTTGAAATTAAATCAGTCCAAGATCTCGCCCTTGGCTTTACGGACTTGCTTCTCCACGCGGAAGCCAGTCACCGCGCGCAGGTCCAACAAATCATCGAGGCACTAAAAACTCCGAATGACGAAGACACATCCGCGGCGGAAGAGGCGATCCGGGAACTGGCGAAGACCGAAGAAGGCAAAAGCGTGCTCCGGCGTTTTGGCGAAAAGTGCGCGCAATTCACGATCGACACTGGTGTGCTTCAGGGGCTAAATGGAAACATGGCTTGGCTACTGCTAAAGCCCTGGCTCGGGCTCGGTGGATGAGTCCGACCAGACGACTCTCTTCCTGAAGCTGTAACCGAGTCACCTCACCAAATACTACTAGACGATCCAGCCATCACCCCCAACATCACAAACCCCCGCATGAAGAACCTGACCCACTACATCGCCCTACTCATCCTCCTACTCCCACTCACATGCCGAACCTATTTCTATAACTTACCCCCGGGCAGTGACCCCGCCAAAGCCGCGGAAATTCATTTGGACGGGATACTGTACATCGCCAAAATAAATGGGAAGCCGCCGCTGGATGAATACAAGGCGCCGTGGAGCAGCGAATATTTGGCGCCCGGTAAGTACGAGCTTCACGTCGGACTCCGCGATGTCCTGGGAATCTCCTGGGCGCTATGGCCCATCGCGTTCGAGGTGAAGGCCGGAGACACGGTTTATATCTGCGCCAAAACTTACGGTGCAACGGACTTTATTCCGTACGCGTACAAAAAGAAGCCGCGCGAATGCGGGGTTTCGCCTTGAGTGGGCCGGCGAACCCATACAGTGTCCCCGCATCAGGGGAAGCGGTCGGCACCGACGCCCCGCCCTGGTTCTTTCGAGCGGCGCTCCTGCTGCTTGTATTCAAGTGGCCGGCGATGGAGCTGGCACACCTTGCATCGAAGCAAGCGAGCTGGGTCGCGACAACGCTGGTTCTTCTTCGCGGTCCCATTCTAT
>CAZGYS010000432.1:0-5934 GCA_964530305.1 uncultured Leptospiraceae bacterium | reverse complement strand
ACCCGCTTACTGCTGGATCACTCCCGGGAAGAGGATGCGGCTTACGACGAAGAGCGCATCGCCGAGACTCTGCGCGCGAACAAGGAGCACTCGACCCTGTTCACGCTCTACGCCCTGGAGCTGTGGCTCGCCTACCTCAAGGGAGATCACGAGGCCGCGCTTCGCTTCGCCGAGCAGTGTCGCCTCTACCAGGAAAGCGCCGCGGGCGCCGTGCTCACGACCACGGTGGCCTACTTCGAAGCCTTGAATCTACTGGCCCTGTGCAATACCGTCCCCCGGGGAGAACGGGATGAGTACATTCGTCGCGCCGCGCGCAATCTGAAACGATTGAGAAAATGGGACAAACACGCGCCCGCCAACCATCGCCATCGCGTGATGCTGGTTCAAGCCGAGCTGAATCGCGTCCGCGGCAAGACCGTCCGGGCTCGGGAAGAGTATGAACTGGCTCAGGATCTGGCTCGTTCCAATAATTGTCTCTACGACGAAGCGCTGGCGTCCGAGTTACTGGGTCGCTTCCTGCACTCCAGTCGCCGCGTCAAGGGCGCTCACTTCAATATCCAGGACGCCCTGCGTCTCTACGGCCAATGGGGCGCGAAGGCGAAGATACGCGCCTTGAGCACGGAGTTCTTGAACACCACGCCCGAGGAACCCGAGGAAAAGGAAGACGAAAGCGACGGCGCGCTGCTGGACATGAGCAGCTTGATGAAGTCGGCGCGCGCCATCTCGGGCCCCATGGTCCTGGGAACGCTGCTGGAAAAACTGACCGAACTGGTCCTGGAAAACGCCGGCGCGCGAAGAGGCGTTTTGTTGCTGGAGAAAGACGGCGAACTCAAAATCGAGGCACGGGGTTCGGTGGACGGCGGCAAGATCCACGTACTGGAGGGCCTGCCGTACGAAAACGATCTGCACGCGCCCTCCTCGGTGATTCGCTATGTTGCGCGAACCCGGGAATCCCTGGTTCTGGCCGACGCCCGCGATGAACCGCGATTCGCGGGGGACGAATACTTTCGTAAGAACGCGACTCGCAGCGTACTATGCGCGCCCATTCGTAATCAAGGTCGGCTGCTGGGCATCATCTACCTGGAAAACGATCTCGTGCGCGACGCCTTTACGGCGCGAAGACTCCAGGTTCTGGAAATGCTGGCGGCGCAGGCGGCGATTTCCCTGCAGAATGCGCGCCTGTTTACGCGCATGGAAGCCGGTTCCCGGGAGTTGGAACGACTCAGTCGCATCAAGGACGAGTTCCTATCCAACCTGTCCCATGAACTGAAAACACCCCTGACCACGGTCTACGGGCTGGCCGAAATTTTGAGCGAATCCGAGACAGAGGACGCGAGCGAAATTCGTGAACAAAGCCGCCGGATTCTGGCTAACAGCGAAATCCTTCTAGACTACATCAACGACCTGATGCTGATCACCACCATCGAGGTAACCCCGCGGCTTTCGCCCGAGACCATTAAACTCTGGGACTGCGTTTGGACCGTCGTAAATAAATTCAGCCCCCGCCACGAGGAGTTGCGCGGCAAACCGCCCCGCATCACGCCCGACATCCCCGGCGATTTTACCATTCGCGCCGACCCGGCTTTGTTTACGAAGGCCCTGGGTCACATAATCAAAAACGCGCTGGACTACAACAAACCGGGCGGACGCGTACTCATCACCGCGTCACGGGACAACGGCATCGTCCGCGTAAACGTAGCGGATACGGGCCTGGGGATCGAGCCCGGCAACCTGGACCGCATTTTCGATAAGTTCTATCGCATTGATAGTTCGCTCACTTATCGAACCAGCGGTGTAGGCCTGGGGTTGTTTTTGGCGCGTCAGATTGCCCGCCTGCACGGCGGCGACGTCTACGTGGAGAGTACGCCCGGCGAAGGCTCGAGCTTTAGTCTGGTTGTCGTGGAACAAAAACCCGAAGCGAGCGATTCGAGTGATTAAAGGATGCCACCGCGAAAACGCGGTGGCCCTTGCCTAAATTAGATTCCGCCTCTGAGCAGGGACTTTCTCTAATTAAAGCCCTTTCTCTTCCAGCCAGCGCTCCGCCTCGAGAGCCGCCATGCAACCGGAACCGGCGGCCGTGACCGCCTGACGATACTTCTTGTCCTGCACGTCTCCCGCCGCGTAAACGCCTTCGACGTTGGTGGCCGTGGAATCCGGGGCCGTCAGCAGGTATCCGTCTTCGTCCATGTCCAGTTGACCGACGAAGGGATCCGTATTGGGCTTGTGACCGATGGCGTAGAACAGACCTTTCGCTTCCACTTCGCGAGCTTCATTGGTCTTGACGTTCATGACGCGAATCTTGCCGAGATTGCCGTTGTCTCCGCCGTCCGCCTGCTCCACGACGCTGTCCCACAACACTTCGATCTTGGGATTGTCCAGGACGCGCTGGGCCATAATCTTCGAGGCGCGCAAGGAATCCCGGCGATGAATCAGCATGACCTTGGAGCCGTACTTGGTCAGGAAGGTAGCCTCTTCCGCGGCGGAATCTCCTCCGCCGATGACCGCCAGGGGAGCGTCCCGAAAAATGGGCAGGGCGCCGTCGCACACGGCGCAGGCGGAAATTCCTCTCTGCCAGTACTGATCTTCACCGGGCAGATTCAAGCGCTTCGCCGTGGCGCCCGTGGCGATGATGACCGAATGAGCCAGAACCGGCTCCTCGTTCTCCAGGCCTTCGCGCCAGATCTTGAACGGCCTCCGGCTGAAATCCACTTTGGAAATGGTTTCCGAATGAATGGTGGTGCCGAACTTCACGGATTGCTTGCGAAACAGATCCATCATTTCCGGTCCGGAGATTCCTTCCGGAAAGCCGGGAAAGTTCTCCACGTCCGTGGTCGTGGTCAACTGTCCGCCCGCCGCGACGCCGCCGGCCATGAAGCCTTCATACATGACGGGTTTTAGTTCCGCTCGAGCCGCGTAGATGGCCGCCGTATGGCCGGCCGGCCCGCTCCCGATGATTACTACTCGTTGAATATTTTCGTTTTCGGCCATGATGTATTATACCCTTTTGAGAATTTCCGTGCGTGCATTCTTGTAGACGCCGGCGCGCCGAGAAAGATACGGGCAAAATCGCCCGGCGGCGCGAAAATTTCCGTCAAAATAAAACTTTGCCATTCTGGCGGCATCCAAAAAAATGAACGCCGTGGAACCGAGAATCTGGACCTTGGATGAAGCGCGAAACGCCCTCCCCGTAATTCTGGAGATGACCGAAGACGCGGTGAACCGCTCGGCGGTTCTGGTGCGGGAGCTGGAGGAAACCATCCTGCCCGAAGCCGAACAGGAAAGTAAGGAAGACGAACTCCAGGCCATTCTGAAAAACTGGGCCGCGCGCATAGTATCCATGGGCGCCGAAGTCAAGGGCCTGTGGCTGGTCGACTTCGACAATGGTCGCGGGTACTACTGCTGGAAATACGGAGAAGTGGAATTACTCTTTGAACATGCCTACGACGGCGGTTTCGCGGGTCGCCGCCCCATCGCCGACGAATCTTAAGGTCTTACGAGGGCGAAAGCCCGTCCACCCCGCGTGACTCCGCGCGAACAATCAGGAACAAATAAGGAAAGCAACATGGCCGATGAGAAAGTGCCCGCCCCGGGCAAGAAAATTCGTGATTACAAGGTCACGATCACCGACGGCAGCTCGTCCAAACTAAGCGAGCTTACCGGCAAGAACGGACTGGTAATTTACTTTTATCCGAAGGACATGACGCCCGGTTGCACGACGGAAGCCTGTGACTTTCGCGATAACCTGAAACGCCTGGAAAAGCTGGGCTATAAAATCCTGGGCGTTTCCGCGGACGACGTAAAGCGTCACCAGAAATTTACCGAGAAGCAGGACTTAAATTTTCCGCTGGCGGCCGACGAGGATCAAAAACTCAGCAATGCCTTCGGCGTCTGGGGAGAAAAGAAATTATACGGCAAGACCTTCATGGGCATCAAGCGCACGACCTTCGTATTGGACAAGGGTCTGAAGGTCAGCCATGTATATGAAAAGGTAAAAGTCAAGGGGCACGTGGATCAAATCATGAGCGATTTGTCCGGGAAATAAGGAAAACGAAACACATGGTCATACCCGAACTACAATATAATTTTCGCATGGGGCGTATCGCCCTGCACGAAGCCATCACCATTCTACCGGTTTTCAGCGACCAGGACGCGGCGGATATCGCCGTTCAACTGGGGATGACCAATGGAACGAACCTGGTCAATAAGATTCGCTCCACCGGCGCCTTCAAGGGCATGGCCGGGGAAATTCTGAACTACGCGCCGGAGGGTTTCATCCTGGCCGGCCTGGGCAAGAAAGCCGGCTTCCATCCGGACGCCCACGGCGCGGCCTTTCGCAAGATCGGCGCGCTCATCGCCCGCAAACCGGAACTGCTCTATAACATCAAGATCTCCCCGGAAGTCCGGGACGCGGTGGACAATTTCAATCGCCTTGCTTCGGGGGAAGCTCCTCCCGCTCCGAAAAAGAAAATCGCCAAGAAGAAGACGAAAGCCAAATCGAAGGCCGGCGCGAAATCCGCCCGCAAGATCATCACGGACGAGGGCGAAGGCGAAGAAAGCGAACCCGCGCCCGACTACATGGGTCGCGCGGACATGGCGGAACTTCTGAGCCAGGCCATTTGCTGTCTGGTGGTAGGCGCCGACTCCATGGATCTCCTCAAGAAAGGTCGCGCGGCGAAAACCAAAAAGAAGCCCCAGACCAATGTGGGCGTGGAAGCCCACGGCATGAGCGTTCCCGACATGCGGACGGCCGTGGAAAGAGGCGGGCTCATGGGCCGCATGGTAAACGGCGCGCGCTACACCGGCAACCTTCCCGGCAATCATTTCGATCCGGCGCAGGCTGAAAAATATACCCGCGCCCTGGCCAAACAATTCAAACTTAAAGTCAGCGTCTTTAACATGAAGAAGCTGGAAGAAATGGGCTGCGGCGGAATCATTTCCGTGGGTAAGGGTTCGCGCATACCGCCGCGCATGATCATTCTGGAATACAAACCAACCGGTAAATTGGCGGTGAGCGATCCCGTGGTTCTCGTGGGCAAGGGCATCACCTTCGATACGGGCGGCATTTCCATTAAGCCGTCCGCGGTGATGCACGAAATGAAATTCGATATGGGCGGCGCCGCGGCCGTCATGCACTGCGTGGCCCTGGCCGCCGCGCGCAAGCTGCCCGTGCATGTGGTGGGCCTGCTGGGCATGGCCGAGAACATGCCCGACGGCAACGCCATCAAACCGGGAGATGTCTACACCGCCTATGACGGCACCACGGTGGAAGTTCAGAACACGGACGCCGAAGGTAGACTCGTTCTGGGAGACGTCCTCTCCTACGCCGCGGAAAAATACACGCCCGCCTTCATGCTGGACTTCGCCACTTTGACCGGTGCATGCGTCGTCGCGCTGGGCCATCACGCCGCGGGCGTCATGAGTCCCTCCGAGGAACTGGCGGAGCGCATCGACAAAGCCAGTCGTAAATCCCTGGATCGTTCCTGGCGCTTGCCCCACTGGTTCAACTACGGCGCGGGCCTCAAGTCCGACGTGGCCGATCTTCGCAATATCGCGGGGCGCGACGGCGGCGCCATCTCCGCCATGCGCTTCCTGAGTAATTTCGTCCCTTCGCATATTCGCTGGGCCCACGTAGACGTGGCCGGCACCGCCTGGCGCGGGAAGGATTCGGGCACCCAGACCAAGAACGGCACGGGCTGGGGCGTGCGCATGGTGCATCAATTGCTGGAGGATTTGATCGAGGAATGAATCGCCTGGCGATTTTCCTGCTGGTCTGTTCCACCGGTTTCGCGGCCTGTTCCGCGCCCGATACGGTGGACCCTCTTTATTACGTGCTGTTCCCGGCGCTGGCCGGAGCTCAGGACCGACCGACCCAGCCGTCGAATCTCCGGGGTTCCTACAATAGGTCCATTCTTCAGATTGAATTGAACTGGGATG
>CAZGYS010000431.1:0-5939 GCA_964530305.1 uncultured Leptospiraceae bacterium | reverse complement strand
GAACTGGATCTGTAAAACAGCCGGCAGGGATGCGCCTCCCATGGCGACGCGCCCTTAATTTCGCGCGCTACTGCTTTTTCTTAAGCGCGCGAATCAGGTCTTCTTTCGAGACTTTTTCGCCGCGTTGAATTTTCTTCAGGATCTGTTCCCGGGTCAAACGCGTACGGCGAAGCGCACCCTGCAATGAACCGGCGGCCACGACCGCGTCTCCCACGCGGGCGGTCCCACCCAGCACGGCCGCGGTGGATTCGTGCCAGTTCTTCTGCCAGTTCTTGCGTTCACCGTCGATGCGCAAACGCCCGGCCTTACGGCCCGCGCGATAAAACTCGAATTCAGCCCCGGCTTGACGCAGCCCCTTCGTATAGGACCAGATCTGCGCGCGACGACCGTCCTTCGAAGCCCGCAGAACCACTCCGGCCGCGTGCACTTTCAAGGGGGCGTCTCCGGGCGTGAGGGCCCGCTTGAATTCCCAGTCTCCGTCCGTCATGGACAGACCGTTTCCGGCGATTTCCAGCAGGGCCAGCCGCTTACCGCCGCGAACTTCCCGGTCCAGAATTTCGGGCTGGTATTCGGCCGTGGGCCATACGGCCGCGGGCTTCGCGTCCTTGTTTCGGCGCGTGACCGCGCGATACATTTCCTGCTGAAACAAAACTTCTTTTCCGGACGTAATCAGTTTCCCGGAGCGCTCCTCGACGAATACCTTCTTCCCGCTCACCATGAGATCGCGGTGCACGAGCCGCACCAGGGTAAAGCGATAAGGTACTTCGTCTCCCGCGTAGCGCTCAATCCACAGGACGGCCCGGGCATTGGATTCGCCGTCCCCGAAGGTCTCCGCGTCCACCCAGAAGCCTTCCAGGGAATGGGTCGGCGGAGCGGGCGGATTCTTCAATTGCAGCTTGCACGACGAAACGCCGAGCAATAAAATCACGTTAAGGATAAAAACAGGAAATAGCGAGCGCATGAGGACTTCCATGAAGCCACCCCGAGCAATCAGCAAGTATTTTTCATGGGGCGGGTTCGCCGTTCAAAAACCCTTGCCCGTTCACCGCCGGGCCGCGGATTTGTATCATGCTCGAAAAGTTCGCCAACCTGCTACGGGATCGAGTACGCCTGACGTATCCCAGTTTGATCAAGATGACGATTTTCATGCTGGGCTGCGTGGGAATCGCCGCGTGGTGGAACATGAACTCCGAACTGGGCCGCACCGTGTACGAAAACGCGGAGCGCTACTACAGTCTGCGGGGTTTCGCCCGGGGCGAACAATACCTGAAGGGCCATCTCGAAAACAATCCCGAGGACAAGCGCGCCTGGATCATACTGGCGCGAAAGCGCGGACTGGTGGACGCGGTCGTGGCCGGAGGCGGTTTCGGTTCGCGCAAGACCGGCCCCGGTCTCAAAAAACCGGCCGACTTTTATCGCCCCCTGCTTTCGCCGTCGGAATTCGACGCGTTCTTGAAAAAGTGCCGAGTGGTATCGCCGGTGATCTTGAAAGCCTGGAGAAAGAGTCGGGCCGATCACCTGGGCGCCCTCAAACTGCTCACCGAGAACGCGAAAACGCAAAAAGACGCCGAACGCCTGGGGGCCGCCGGCCGCATCAGTTTCGCCTTCAATCAATTCGAAAGCGCGGCCAAACACTTCAAGGCGGCCGTCAAACTGGACCCGGGAAATCCGGGGTATCGCCTGGGGGCGTTGCAAGCCCTGGCGCGCCTCAAATACCTGGACGAACTCTCGGTACTCATGGAAGACCCCGACTACATGGCGGCGGCCGACGCGCTTATCAAGCGAGCCTATCATGCTCATCGCGGCGAATACCTCCAGGCGGCCTTGCCCCTGTTTCGCGCGGAGACGGAGCGCTATCGCGTACGGTTGGTAATCGCGGCGCTCTTGAGCGGCGCCGGCTGGTTTTTCTTTTGCCTGCACATGGGGCGTATCCTCGAAGCCTCCGAGGGACGAATCAAATTTCTCGTATTAAGTTTCGCGGCGCTGGCCCTGGGAGCCGCGTCCACCTATCCCACGGTGTGGCTGGTGATGGTGCAGGACGATTATCTGGGCCACACCGGTAGCGGTGATTTTCTCTACAACTTACTGTACAATATCCTGGGCGTGGGCCTGCGGGAAGAGGCGATGAAGCTGCTGTTGCTCCTGCCGCTGCTTCCCTTTCTGGTGGGCGTTCGCGACAAGGCCGTGCTGCTCACCGTGACCTCGCTGGTGGGACTGGGGTTCGCCATTGAGGAGAACGTCGGCTACTATGACTTGAGTCGGGGCGGCGCGGTGGCCGCGCGCTTTCTCACGGCGAATTTCTTTCATCTGGCGCTGACGGGGCTGGCCGGTTATACCCTGGTTCGGGCATTGCAGGGAGAAAGAGAGGGCTGGAAGCAATTCGGTGAGACCTTCGCGCTGGTCGTGGTTTGCCATGGCGCTTACGATTTCCTGCTTTCGGAACCGTCCCTGCGCGGCCTGGATTTTCTAGCCTATACGGTGTATATCTGGCTGGCCTGGCAATTCCTGGGGCTCATGAGTCGGGCCGCGGCGGGGCCGCGCCGGCGCGTGAGCCTGACCAGGGTCTTTATCATTGCCCTGGTAGTCGCCATCGGCGTGAACTACATCATGGTGACGGACTGGCTGGGCTTCTGGCAGGGATTTCTGGCCACGGTCGAGGGCCTGCTGGGCGTAATTATCCTCACGGTCATGTTCTTCCGGGAATTCAACGAGCCCATCGGCTGGAAGTAGCTCCCGGCAAAAAGCCCGGGTAACGCCCATAGCGATCGCTATAAACTCTTTGCGGGGAATTCCCGGTTTTGCTTGCAGTACCGGGCCGCGGACGGGCTAATGTACTTCGCGTCGCGCCCGGCCCTTTTCTCCGCTCCGTTCAGCCGGGGCCGAGTATGGTTCGGCCGGAAAAAATCGCCCCGAGGATGCCCCCATGATTGAGACCAATTATTTCACCGACAATGAAGACCTCCAGCTAATGTTCAATGAAGTTATCGACTGGTCCGAACTCGTCGACGGTTATGAACAGGGATTCGAAGACGCGAAGAAGTACGCCGAGACCCAGGATGACCGATACGCTTTCGCGCCCAATAACAAGGAAGAGGCCCTGGAATACTATCGCTCCATACTGGACTCCCTGGGTGAGTTCATGGGCAAGAAGGTGGCGCCCCGCTCCCAGGAAATGGATCAAATCGGCCTGAAGTACGCCGACGGCAAGGTTACCTTTCCCGACGCGCAGAACGAACTCTATAATCAAGCCCGCGAATCCGGTCTCATGCCCTATGGTCTGAGTCGCCGTTACGGCGGCCTGGGTCTGCCCTCCACCATTCAAGGCGTCATGGGTGAAATCGGCGCCCGCGCGGACGCGGCTTTTTGCCTGGCGTTCGGCTCCCTCAATGTAATTGAAATCGTGGAACGATACGGATCGGACGAGATGCGGGACGAGTGGCTGCCCAAATTCGCCTCCGGGGATCTCACTTGCGCCATGGCCCTGACCGAACCCAATCACGGTTCCAACCTGCCGGGCGTTCAGACGAAAGCCGTCAAGGACGCCGACGGCAACTGGCGTATCACCGGCGCCAAGCGTTTCATTACCCACGCGTCCGGCTACATCGACGCGCCCTGCATGATTCTCACCCTGGCCCGCACCGGCGCTCCCGAAAGCGGCGCGCGCGGTCTATCCTTCTTCCTGGTGGATGCGAAAGACGTGGAAGTGGCCGGCATCGAGCACAAGATGGGTCTGCACTGTTCGCCCACGTGCGAAGTCGTTTACGACAACGCGCCCGCGCAAATGATCGGCAAGGAAGGCCACGGCCTGATCAAGTATTCCATGGGCATGATGAATACCGCGCGTCTGCTCATCGCGGCCCAGAGCCTGGGCATAGCGCAAGCCGCGCGCATGGAAGCAACCAAGTACGCGGGCGAACGCGAGCAATTCGGTAAGTTGATTCAGGAAATTCCCGCGGTGCGTCGCATCCTGGACACCATGGATCGAGAACTTACGGCCATGCGCGCGCTGATGTTCGAAGCGGGCCGCACGGTGGATCTCTATCTCTGGAAAAAGCATCACATGCTGGAAGCCGGTAAGAGCGAGCGCGAAGTTCGCGCGGATGAAGGCGTACGGACCTGGGAGAAACTGGCCGATCTTTTCACGCCCCTGGCCAAGTACTACCTCAGTGAAATGTCCGTAAAAATCGCCTCGGACGCCATTCAGATTCACGGCGGCAGCGGCTACACGGAAGAATACGACGTGGCGCGCATCTATCGCGATTCGCGCATCACCACCATCTACGAAGGCACGACCCAGTTGCAGATTGTGGCCTGCATCGGCGGCGTTGTCGCGGGCATGTCTCCGGCCGGAGCCCTGCGTCAATACATCACCCGTGAGATGGAAACCTTCAGCCCGTCCGCGGACCTGTCCGGTCTCTGGGACCGCTTCAATGACGCGGTCACGACGTTCAAACGACTCGAGGGAGAGACGCGCGATAGTCTGGCATTCGAGCTGGTGGAATGCGCCGCGCGCTTTATCATGGGCATGCTCATGGAACGGGGCAATGCTCGCATATCCGGGGCGGCCCGGGAAAAGCGTGAAAAACTGACGGCGGATTTCCACATCGACAGCCTCGCCATGATTGAAGGCAATTTGCTTAAATTACAGCGCGCCGCTGCTCCCGCTCCGGTGCCCGCGTGATTCAAATCCGGATCGCGCGCGTCGGACTTGTTGCCGGCAAAAGTTAAACTATTTTTGATGGTAAGATGGAAATAGAAACCCGTGACAACGAAGGTTTCGTGGTTCTGGACATCATCGGTACGATCAATCTGTACAAGACGCCGGAGCTGAAAGAGAAAGTCACCGAACTGGTGGAACAGGGCAGCAAGCACCTGATTCTCAATATGTCCGAGGTTGCCTATGTGGACAGCCCCGGGCTGGGTTCCTTTATTTCCTGCCAGAACATCGTCCACAAGGCCGGCGGCACCCTGAAACTCGCGGGGCTCACCGAGTCGGTGAGCAAGGCCGTTGAGATGACACAGCTCCAGGCGGTTCTGGATATTTACGAAAAGGAAGAAGACGCCGTCGCGCGCGGATTTATCTAAACATGGAATTCCAACCTCCTCCCGAAGTGCTCGAACATCGTAAGCCGGAGCATGACGTTCATCCCCTGCTGTATTCGCGCTGGTCTTCGCGCGCCATGTCCGGTGAGGCCGTTACCGAGCAAGAACTTGGTCCACTTTTCGAGGCGGCTCGCTGGGCGCCCTCTTCCTTCAATGCCCAGCCCTGGCGATTCGTCTACTCCCTGCGCGATGATGAAAACTGGACGGCCTATCTTGAGGCAATCTTCGAAAAGAATCGCGCCTGGGCTCAGGACGCGGGAGCCTTGATTCTCCTGGTTTCGCGTAAGAACTTCGAGCACAATGAACAGCCGGCTCTGACCCACGGCTTCGACGCCGGCGCCGCCTGGCAAAACCTGGCTCTCGAGGGCGCGCGTAAGAATTTCGTAATTCACGCCATGCAGGGTTTCGACCATGAAAAAGCCCGCGCCATGGCCGGCGTGCCGGAAGGTTTTGAAACCCAGATCATGATCGCCGTGGGCCGCCCGGGAGACAAGGCCCGGCTGCCCGAAATGTTTCGCGAAAAAGATTTCCCCTCCGGTCGTAAGAGCCTTTCCGAACTGGTTATGCGGGGCAAGTTCTCCGCCGGCTGAATCGCCATGGTCCTTCGACGCTCCGCTATCGCCATTCTCATCGCGGCCTTCGCATCACCTGTATTGCAGGACTGTCGCCTCATTCCCACGCGCGAGATTCGCGAAACTAAGGGCGGCGATTCCGCGCCCCGCGGCGAAGCCCGACCCAATCGCGGCGACAATCGCACCGGCAAAGGACCCGCGGGCAACCGGGCAAGCAACGACAAGGGGGCGCCCGGTGACGGTCCCGTGAACGGCCTGCGCCCG
>CAZGYS010000430.1:0-5948 GCA_964530305.1 uncultured Leptospiraceae bacterium | reverse complement strand
CGGTGAATCGTCCCGGGCTCGTTAGAAGAAGCTGCTTTTACGACGACGACCGGTCTTGATGCCGAATACACCCAGCAGGCCGCGAGTCAGTTCCCTGGCCACGGTACGACCCACCTGTTTCGTAATGGTGTGATCCATGACTTTTTCCAACGTGGACTTTTCAGCCTTGCGCGAACGCCGTTTGCGACGACCTCCCGAAGGCGCGTCGTCCGCGGGATCTTCGCCGTATTCCTTTGCTTTCTCGGACAGGATTTCATAGGCCGAGGGACGGTCGATTTCCTCATTATATTTTTCAGCCAGAGAGGAGGCGTCGGCGATTTCCTTGATTTCCGCCGGCTTGAGGGTGCCCATACGCGAAGCCGGTGCGCGCATCATGGTATGCACCAGGGGCGTGGGCCGTCCTTTTTCTCCCAGAACCGTCACCATGGCCTCGCCGATACCCATGGACGTGAGCAGTTCCGCGTTGTCGTAAAAAGGCGATTCCGGAAAGTTCTCCGCCGTCTTTTTGATGGCCTTGCGGTCCCGAGCCGTGAAGGCCCGCAGACTGTGCTGAATCTTGAAACCAAGCTGGGAGAGAATCGGCGCCGGCACGTCGTCCGGAATCTGAGTGATGAATACAATGCCCACGCCCTTGGAGCGAATGAGCTTGATGATCATTTCAATTTGATTGAGCAGTTCCTTGGCGGCGTTTTGAAAGACCAGGTGCGCCTCGTCGATGAAGATCATCAACTTGGGCTGTTCCAGATCTCCTTCCTCCGGAAACTTCTCATACACTTCCGCCAGCAATTGCAGCATGAAAGTACTGAAGAGCTGGGGTTTGCTCTGGATGTCCTTGAGGCGAATTATGGAGAGGCGTCCCAGACCGTCCTCGGTGAAGCCCAGCAGATCTTCTACGTCGAAGGACCGTTCGCCGAAGAATTTCTTGGCGCCCTGTTGTTCCAGGGCCACGACCTTGCGCAGAATCGTTCCGGCCGACGCGGCGGAAATACGACCGTATTCGGCTTCCACTTCGGCCTTGCCCTCATTGGTCATGAAGTGCAACGCTTTCTTGAGATCCTTGAGATCCAGGAGCAGAAGTCCCTTGTCGTCGCAGAATTGAAATAGAATGGAAAGTATACCGGACTGGGCGTCGGAAAGATCCAGAATCTTGCTGAGCAGCAACGGACCGAACTCGGAGACCGTGGCTCTCAAGCGGGCGCCTTTCTCCTTGGACAGGGTCAGAAACTCTACTCCGTAGGCGCGCTCTTCGAAGGGCAGGCCGATTTTTTCATGGCGCTTGAGGATGCCGGATTTGGCTTCTCCCGCCGCGGCCAGGCCGCTGAGGTCTCCCTTCAAGTCCATCAGCAGACAGGGCACGCCTTTTTCGGACAATTCCCCGGCCAGCACCTGGAGCGATTTCGTTTTACCCGTTCCCGTCGCGCCCGCGATGAGCCCATGGCGATTCAAGGTCTTCAGGGGAACGTGCACGTGGGTCTCGTCGACAGCCTCGCCGTCGAGCATGCCGCCGCCCAGGGTCAACGTCAGACCCTCATGAGTATAACCCTTCGTAACGGCCGCGCGAAACTTATCTACATTGCCGCCGCCGGTTTTACGAGCGGTTTTCTTTTTGGACTTTGTCGCGGTCTTCTTCGTCGTTTTTCCGGAGGCTTTCTTCGTGGCCTTCTTTGTTGCTTTTTTACGTGTAGTTCGGGTCTTCTTTTTCGCCATGAAAAATGTGTGTGAAGTCACGGCGGCCCGGTCAAGAATAAATTCTTTTTCTTCGCGGAGTCCCGTTAGTCCAACAATTCCAGGAGCAGGTCCCGGTAGGCATGGCGATTCGCGTCCGTGAAGTATTCCCAGCGAACCGAATGAAAGCGGGAAAAACCGTCCCCCTTGTCCGCGGCAAGTTGCTCGACCCATTGCCCGACGTGCTTCTGTTCCAGGGTTTGAAAGTAATCGCTTACGGCCCGGGCATTGTGTACCTGATGGCCGCCGGGAATGGGCACCAGATAGGCGTTCTTTCGCAGATAAAGCAACTCCGAAATCGTGGACATGCCGGCCCGCGCGAGAATCAAATCCGAGCCGATCAACGCGGCCGGCATGAGGTCCGTCAGCCCCGTGCAACCGCGATAGTTCGGATGTTGGGGAAACTCAAAGCTCTTATCCTGCAGAAAACCGGTCAGGTGGAGTACGCGAAAATGGCGAGTTAGTTCCTGAAAGTTCTCATGGAGCCAGCGATTGATAAACAGGGCGCCGCTGCCCCCGCCGAAAACGAGCAATACGGGTTCCTTGCTCGAACCGATCAAGTCTTCTCGTCGGAGACTATCCCGGGCGGCTTGTTCCGTCAACGCGTCGAATTTTTCATAGCGCACGGGATTGGGAACCACCAGGGAGCTCCCGCGGCGAATGGATTCGAAACCAACCGTGAGCAAGTGAATGAACGGCGCCGTAAGCTTCACGGTCAGGTTCTGAATGTCCAGCTGGTGCAGCGCGGTACGGATGGCCGGTCGCGGCGCGACTCTAAACAGACGGCGAAATGGCCCGGCCAATCTTCTCCATGCGTTTTCAAAAGCCGCGGCCCATACCACCGGTACCGAGAGAAAGTTGCTCATGGACAGGATCAGCGCGGGGCGATGCTTGCGCAAGTACAGCCAGGCGCGCAGGGTGGACCAGCTCAAGCGTCCCAGGAAGATTACCCAGAGGGCCGGCAAAAGGGCCATGCCCAGCAATCGCATGCCGCCGCCGCCCAGATCCCCGGGCGAGGGTTTGCCTTTCACCTCGGGCAGATAAACCAGAGGCAGATTTTCGCTTCGGGCCGCTTGTTCCTCAAAGCCGCCGCGGATACCGATGATCATGAAGCGTGGCTCCGGCGCCTTTCGCGCGCGAACCTCCTTGATGATTTCGTCCTTCATGCCCAGCAAGGGAATCAAGGGGCCGCCCGTTCGGCTGCCGATTAATAGAATCAGGGGTTGTTTCTCGGGCACCTGGGTCACTTCCGTCGGAGACCAGAAAGCCCTCCGCCCGCGGCACAGCAAGCGGAAAAAGATTGGACCCGGTCCCGGGGCCGAGGGCCATGCTCGCGGGGCATGAATCTTTACGCTTTGTATTCGCTTTTGAAACCCCTCGCGCGCCTGGGCATGGCCCTGTGCTGCGTGGGTCTGGCGTGGTACGTGCGCAGTCCCTTTGTCGCCTCCATTCGCGATATCGTTCTGTATTCGGTGGGAGGACTAACTTTATTCTTGATTTTGCTGGATGCGCCCCTGGCTTCGCGTCGTCGGGGGGAGCACGGCGGGCTTCGCACGGCGATTTTTGTTTTCGCGCTGCTTGGTCTGACCGTATTATTCATTCGACAGGGCGCTTTCTTGCGGGACCGGTCCGCGGTTTTCGCGGCGTCGCCCCAGGCGTTGCGGGACGGGGGGCGCTTCGTCGTACGCGGCTATCGCGATGTCGCGGAAATGGAGGAGCTTATTCGCCGCGGCGGAGTCGCCGGGGTTTATATTACGTCCCGGAACGTCCGCGGTAAAACCAGGCAACAAGTCGCCGAGCAAATCGCCCGCTTCCAGAAGCTGGCTGAGCAAGCGGACCTGCCGCCGTTATTGATAGCCGCGGATCAGGAAGGCGGCGTGGTCAATCACTTGAAGTCCGTGATGGGACCCGTGCGTTCTCCGGCCGCCGTGGTCAAGGCGAGTGGTGATGCAACGGAGGCTCCTCCGGGAGAAATCGCCGCGCGCAATCTCCGTGAACATGCACGGCTACAGGCCGCCCGTCTGCGGGAGCTGGGCATCAACGTGAATTTCGCGCCGGTGGTGGATTTGCCCGCGGGCGATCCCGTTCCCGGCGATCGCCTGACGCGAATCCATTCCCGGGCCCTTGGCCGCTCTCCGGACCGCGTGGCCGCCATCGCGGAAATCTACGCGCGGGAATTGCGACGGGGAGGCATCATGCCCACCCTGAAACACTTTCCCGGCCTGGGCGGCGTTCGCGGGGATACGCACACGCTGCCCCTCGTGCCCCTGGATACGGATCTGGAGCGATTGCGAAAACACGACTGGGTGCCCTTTCGCCGGGTGCTTGCGCGCACGGACGCCATGATGATGCTGGCCCACGTGCGACTCACGGCCCTGGACCCGGACACGCCGGCTTCGTATTCACCGGCGGTATTGAATCTGATTCGCGGCGATTGGAAGCATCGCGGCATACTCATTACCGATGATTTCAGCATGACGCCCGTAACCCATGGCCCCCACGGCGTGGGCCCCGCCGCGCAAACGGCCCTGGGGGCGGGCATGGACTTGATCCTGATCGCTTACGATGTGGAATTGTACTACCCGATTATGAGCCATCTCCTCCGAGCGGGTGCGCCTTCGAGCTCGGCCGCGCGGTTCATGGCGACTTCCGCCGCGCGTCTGGGGGACCTGCGCGAATCGTTTCGAAGGAAGGGACATCCGAAGAAAGTAATAAAAGAACGGTAGTATCCCGGGATGTATGTTTCGTGCTTGCTAAATGCCGGGGCGAAAGGTATCAAGCGTGAGGGGGCGGTAAGCCGTCCCGCGTCTTTTCAGCATGTTCAAACTCAAGCTTGCCTTGCGATTCGTCGGCCCCGGGATCATCGGCGCCTTTATATTTGCGGCGGCGCCGAGCGGACTGAGTGCCGACTCGGGAAGGTTCGCGCCGGTCGAACTCAAGCGCGAAATGCGCGGCGAATACCTGGGACGCAGGATGGCCGTGCTCGAGGATCGCGAAGCGCGCTGGAACTATGCTCACGTCAAAGCCGTGAAGACGGCGGTTGCCGGCGGCGCGGGAACAGGCGGTTCGAAGCCGGAGGTGCGCGACCTCTGGAAGCCTTCCAAACGAGATGCGCCCGGCTTCGGTTTTACTTCCTCGGCCTACTGGGTTCGCTTCGCTTTGCGGAATCCCGACGCCCGGGCACGACGAGTCTATCTGGAAATCGCCTATCCCTTGCTGGATCGCATTGAGCTCTACGCCGACGTTCCGGGGAAGACGAGTGTCGGTTCCCCGCGGGTGGAACGCAGGCGAGGCGGAGATCATCTTCCGTTTCGCGCGCGTGAGATTGATTATCGCAATGTAGTCTATGTTCTGGATTTACCGGCCGGCGCGGGGGTGAATTACGTAATGCGTTTCCAGAGCGGTTCTTCCATGAATATTCCCCTGCGTCTGTGGACGCCCCGTGCTTTCGCGGAGAACATCGATCGGGAAAAGACGGGTCTGGGTATTTACTTCGGCGTTACCCTGGCCATGGCGCTCTACAATCTGTTTATCTTCGTTTTCGTGCGCGATCGTTCCTATCTATATTACGTGTTGTATATCCTGGGCGCGGTGTTGTTTTCCTTCGCGCTGTCCGGCATGGCCTTTCAGTATCTCTGGCCGGAGTCCACCTGGTGGGCCGGCAACAGTACGGCGTTCTTTATCTTCGCGGGTTTTACCGGCATTCTAATGTTCAGCCGCAACTTTCTGGATACACCCGGGCATTCGCCGCGGTTGGATCGCGTGCTGCTGGTTTTCACGGGGTTGGCCGTGACGGGCATGGTGCTGGCATTGTTCGTGGAATACGCCGTCATTATTCGGCAGGCGACGCTGCTCGCGGTCCTCTCGACCGTGCTGTTGCCCCTGGCGGGGTACTATGCCATGCGGGCCGGGTATCGCCCCGCCTATTACTACATGGTTTCCTGGCTCTTGCTGCTCATCGGCATCGCCGCCTATGCCTTGAAGACCTTCGGACTTCTGCCGGCCAACGCGTTTACCAACTGGGCCATGCAGGGCGGCTTTTCGCTGGAGGTGATTCTACTTTCGCTGGGTCTGGCGGATCGCATCAACACCCTGAAGAAGGAGCGCGAAACCGCCAGGCGAGAACAACTGGAGGAGCGCGTGCGTACGGCGGAATCGCTTTCGCGCTTCGTGCCCGGCCAGTTTCTGAATCATCTAAACAAGCAGAGTATTCTCGAAGTGGA
>CAZGYS010000429.1:0-5963 GCA_964530305.1 uncultured Leptospiraceae bacterium | reverse complement strand
GGCAGATGAAAGAAACCCTGAATCTGATCCGCGTGGAGGTCCATGGTCAGCAGGCGATCCGGCCGCATGGATTCAATCAAGTCGGCTACGACGCGCGCGGAGATGGGCACCCGGGGTTCCGGCTTACGATCCTGACGACCATACCCGTAATAGGGAATGACCGCGGTAACGCGATAGGCCGAGGCGCGACGCAATGCATCGAGCATCAGCAGCAGTTCCATGATGTTGTCGTTGGCGGGAGAAGTCGTGGGCTGAATCACGAAAACGTCCCGGCCGCGCACATTGTCCTCGAGCTTGACGGAGATTTCGCCGTCCGAGAATTTCTTAATCTTGGCGCGCCCCAGCGGCAACTGCAGGTGCGAACAGATCTCCTGTGCGAGAGGCTCGTTGGCAGTGCCGGAAAAAATAAGCAGTTCGTAGCTCATATTCCTATGTTCCAGGCCCGCTTCAGGCGCGGACATTAAAGAGTTTCTCCAGGTGCTGAAGTTCCTCGGGTGAATTGGCGCCCAGCGCTTCCGAGGAATCGGCCATAACCAGCGAGCCCGTTTCCTTGCCGTCGGCTCGCAGTAACTTTACAACATCGGGTAAATAGTATTCGTTCTGTTTGTTGTCGCTGCCCACGCGACGAATTACGTCGAAAACGTCCGGACATTGAAAAACATACGTGCCGGAGTTGACTTCCTTGATCTTGCGAATCTCGTCGGTGGCGTCCTTTTCCTCGACGATGTGGGTCAATCGCCCTTGCTCGTCCCGCACCAGGCGGCCATAGCCCGCGGGGTCGTCCACTTCGGAGGACAGCACCGTGGCCGAATAACCCTTGCCGGAATGAGTCTCCAGCATTTCGCGAAAGGTGGTGGAACGAATCAGCGGCATGTCCCCGTTCGTTACCAGCAGGAGCCCGCCGTGGTCCTTGAGGTTGTCCTCGGCGCTCAACACGGCGTGGGCCGTTCCCTTTTGCTCTATTTGTTCGGCGAAATCGAAACTGACGCCCTCTATTTCCGGCACGACGGCGCGGACGTCTTCCTGGCGATAGCCTACCACGATGGTGATGTGCTTCACGCCGGCGGCAACCAGACTCTCGATGACATGCACCAGCATGGGTTTGTCCGCCAGCGGCATGACCGCCTTGGGCTTATCGGACTTCATGCGAGTGCCCTTGCCCGCCGCCAGAATCAAGGCGCGGCTTTCTGATATTGCAACGGACATAGGAGGGGAATCTTACTTAACGAGGGAATCGGGTGGCTAAAATAGTCTAGTTCTCTAAATTTCTCTTTCTATCTCTATGTCGTCCGTTCAAGGCGCAAACCGTTGCGCCGGCCCCGCCAACTCAAGGCGCAAACCGTTGCGCCGGCAAACAGGGCGAAGCCCGAGTTGTTGCGGCAAATGACCTGGGCTGGGAGGATTCGAACCTCCGTATGTCGATACCAAAAACCGATGCCTTACCACTTGGCGACAGCCCAATAAACACTTACGTTTCACGCCGACCCTCTTCACGAAAGGAAACGGAAGGGCGCGAAAACATATTCGGGAAATTCGCGCGAAGCCAAAAGCGAAAGTTCCTCGGCGTTTGAAGCCGGAACGGATTCCGACGAACGCGAAGAATCAATCAGGGCATAGACCGCTGAACCTGAACCGGATAGAGACGCATAAGCCGCGCCATGCTCTAGAAAAAAACTCTTGAGATGAGCCAGCTCCGGGTGACGCGCGAAGACGATTTCCTCGAAATCATTCCGCAGAACCCGCGCCTTATTCCAGTCCGAATCCCGAACCGCACGACGAATTACTTCATCGAGCAAAGACCAGGATTTTAAGGAATACCCCTCCTGTAAAGGCCTTTTTAACGCCGCGTAAGCTCCGCCGGTCTCCACGGCGATGGGCGGAATGCATACGACGCCCCATGCGGGTCCCACCTGAATGGGCTCCATGACTTCGCCGATTCCGCCCACCAGCATGGGTTCATTCTTCAGAAAAAACGGGATATCGGCGCCATGCTCCACGGCAATCGCCAGGGCGCGGTCCGAACTCAAGGCATGCCGTTTAGCGACATAATCCAGAAGCTTGCCCGCATTGGAACTACCGCCGCCGAGGCCCGCCCCCGTGGGAATGCGCTTGATGAGATGCACGTGCACGCCGCCCGACATCTCGGGTTCGCAGGCCTGGAGAATTTTCCAGAGCAGATTACCCCGGATATCACCGCGCTCACTCACCGCCTCGAAGCCTTCGCGCTTTCCGGACGGCAGCTCGTTCACCGTGGTGATGCGATTGGCCTGGGCGGGGGCGAAGGTGATCTCGTCCCCGAAGCTGATGGGCACGAAGATACTGTTGAGACAGTGGTAACCGTCGGTACCCCGGCGATGGGTAACCTCAAGGCCCAGGTTGATCTTGGCCGGACTCAGCATGTTTGAACTGGCGGTACGGTTTCCACCGGACGTCAACCCTTAAAGCGCCGCGCCTACCGCGGCTTCGCGGGCAACTTCATCGCCGCCGGTTTGAACAAGCGCAAGAAACCCAGAAAGGCCAGGCGACCACCCTTATCATACTTGAAGGAAGCAACCGTCGCGACGGGGTTGCGTTTCCGCGCGAGCATCTCCTTCCACTTTCGGGAGTCGGCCCGGACCAGGATGTCGGGATTGGCCGGCAGACGCTTGCGAACCTCGGCCACCCCCCGCCGCACGTGCACGGAATACTTTTCACCGGTGTCCGAAAAGATGAAGCCGACTTTCGTATTCAGATCCGCGGAGGCTTGCGGATCCAGGTTCACCCGCAATGACGTGAAAAAAAGTTCCATGGGGAAGGCATGAATGGTCTTTGCGTCAATGGAGGCGCTTTCGCGCACGACCTTGCCTCGCTCCAGCTCCAGGGCCTCGGTCAGATAGTAGTGGCGCGCATTGGCGTTGTTTTCCGCGGCCCCCAGGGCGCGCAAGGCCCGTACGCGAATCTCCCGCACGGCGGCGTCTCCCGGTTCCAGTTGCAGCAAATGATCCGTCAACTCCAGGGCCGCCTGATGGCGACCTTCCCGGCCGGCCTTGCGCGCGAACTCCGTAAGTTTCGCGCGGCCTCCGGCGATTTCGCTCATCATCTCCGCTCGCTTGCGCGGCCCCAGGCGATGCAATTGCGACGAGTTCCCGCCGAACCAGCCCAACTGACCGCTGAAGAGCGCGCGCACGGACCAGGAAACCTTGCCGTAGTATTCACGTAGATACGGCGACTCCTTGAGGTGGGGCGGCAACTGCACCTCCTCCACCAGTTCGTCCGGCGTCAAACCGCGATTGATGCCGCGAATGGTCTGATCGTGAACGTATTGAATGGCGTCGCGATAGTCCGTGAGGGCTTTCATGACCTTCTCCCCGCCGCTGATGGGACGGGTATGACTGGGCACCAGATATTCCGGTTTGAGATCCCGCATCTTATCCAGGCTGTTCACCCAGCGCTCCATGCTGCGAAAGGGCGTACCGCGAATCGTGTACAGGTTCGGGAAGGAGCGGTAAAAGTTATCCCCCGGCAGCAACACCTTCTTTTCCGGCAGCCAGACGAAGAGCTGATCATTGGTCTCGCCCGGCGCGAAGACGAGTTTAATTTTGATCCCGGCGATGGTCACGTCCAGCTTATCGCGAAAGGTCTTCGTCGGCCGAATCATACCGACGCTGGTCTTTTCATTAAAGCGCAGGCGCGGACCGATGCCGGCGTTTACCAGGCCCTTCTCATCCAGGAAGGTGCCGAACATGCGCATGGCCCGGGTGCCGGTGACGGGGCGCAACTTCCCGGCGATTCTGTCCACGTAGTAACTCATGGTTTCGTGGGCGTAGACTTCCGGTTTCGTATCGGCCCAGACCCGAGCACCGAAAATGTGATCGGTATGATTATGAGTATAAATCAGGGCGCGTACGGGTTTGTCGGTAATCTTCTCAAAGGCCGCTCGCACTTCCCGGGCGGACTCCATGCTCTCCATGGTATCCACGATGATCGCGCCGCCCTTCCCCTCCAGCAAGATGGAATTGGCCAGTCCGTAGCCGATGGCCACATAGACTCCGTCCGTAACCTTTACCACGCCCTGCTTGAACTCCGCGGTATGAGCGGCTAGTTCCGCCGCGGCCTTCGGCGCGCGTCCGGCCTCCCCCGGCCCGCAACCGGAGCCCGCCATCATCGCCGCCAGCAGCAGACAAAGGGCCCGAACCGAACTCCCAATCTTCTTGTCATCAGAGTCTATTTTCCGCATGTTGTCTCCATTCGTCAGTGCATTGTACATATTTTGAATTATTTGTAAACGGCCATGGTGCGCAATTTAGTGATGCCTTGTGACATGGCCAGACCGAAAGTTCGCCGCCGCCTCCATGTCGTCTGAAATTACAACCAGCTCGGTCGTCACCCCGGCTTTGATTGATCTGCTCTTGAGCAAGGGCATGTCCAGGGAGGAGCTTGACGAACGCGTGGGACTCAAGGGGATCGATCCCGAGGATCCGGATCTTCGCGTCTCCTATGGGGTCTTGCTGAAGCTCTGGGAAGCGGCCGTGGAGAAAACGGGGAACCAGGCGCTGGGGCTCGATCTCGTCAAATCCTTCGGTACGCGAAGACGCCACTTCGTGGCCCAGCTTGTACTGAGCGCGGAAGACATGCGCACCGGCCTGGAAGACTGGGCGCGCTATGCCCCCGTGGTCTGTGAAGCGGAACGCATGGAAATTCGCGACGAAGGCCGCTACACGACCATCGCCATACACAACCATTCCCCCGCTCATCAAAACATCTGGATGCCGCAACACTACGCGGCCATGGGCATCAATTACGGACGACGCTACACGGGCAAACCCATCAACGCCGTGGAAATTCATTCGCGGGATTCCGATCCCGGTTACGCCGACTATTATCGAGAAGTTCTGGGCGGTCCGGTCTATTTCAATCGGGACGAAAATCGCCTGGTGCTGAATAGCGCGGACCTGGCCTTGCCCATGAGCACGGTGAATCATTACATGAAGACCTTCCTGGTGGGCCGGGCGGACTCCCTGCTCACGCGTCTGCTTTCGCGCCAGACCATCACGATCAAGGCCCGCTCCCTGATCATGGAAAACCTGCCGCGCCGAGACGCCACGGCCGATCGCATCGCCTCCAGCATGCGCATGGATCGGCGCACCCTGCATCGCAAACTTAAGAAGGAAGGCACGACGTATCGCGTACTGCTGGAAAAAACCCGCCGAGACCTGGCCGACAATTACCTGCGTCGACGCATGAGTATTACGGAAACCTCGTACCTGCTGGGCTTTTCCGAACCCAGTGCCTTCCAGCATGCCTTCAAGGAATGGTTCGGCATGAGTCCCGGCGAATATCGCCGTACGCACTGAACCGTCCCTTGCCTCGGGACGCGGACGCCGGGCACCCGGGTGCTTGTCTCGCGAGGCGATTCGCGGTATATCCCTTGCATGCAAGCCATCATACCCGCGCTCCCGGATATTGCCGCCTGGCGAGATTGGAGAGTTCACTTCGCCGCCAACGCGAAACGCCCGGCCTATCAAATGCACGTCCCGGCGGATGCCGCTCGGACTACTCCCGCGGACGACGCGAACCTGGAGCCGGCAACCCGTCGCCGATTGTTGCGCTCGTTGGCGATTTTCCAACTGGGGGAATCAGGCGAAGGACGCATCGCCCATGAAATCGACGCCTTCCACGCGCCCGGCATCAACGACGACTACCGCGCTTCCCTGAAGTTTTTCGTCAAGGAGGAAGGTCGCCATGCCCGCATGCTGGCCTACCTCATTCAAAGCCTGGGCGGTAAGACTACTCGCGCCAACTGGACGGAAAGGCTCTTTCATTTCGGACGGCGACTCATGGGCGTTCGCCTCAAGCTGCTGGTGCTGCTGGCGGCGGAAATCGTGGGGATCGTCTTTTATCTGTTGATGGCGCGTCGCCTGCGCGGTGAAGCCAGCACGGTTCTGCGGGGCATTCGCGCGGATGACATGGCCGCCATCAGGTTT
>CAZGYS010000428.1:0-5986 GCA_964530305.1 uncultured Leptospiraceae bacterium | reverse complement strand
ACTGCTGAACAATGAGGAACTCATCGTGCGTCGGGGCCGAGGTCGCCTGCGGCTCATGGGATTGGAGTATCCCTGGCCCTATCGCCGCGCGGCTCGGGCGCGCATAGCGCGAATCTATTTTGCTCATGCCCTGGCGGGCGCACCCCGGGGAGAGGGGCTTCCGCGCATCGTCTTGAATCATCATCCGAGCGATTTCGCCTGGCTGCGATACCAGGCCGCGGATCTGGTTTTGTCGGGACACACCCACGGTGGTCAGGTGGCCCTGACGAATACCCGCGAATCTTTCTTGAGCCCCATCAGTTTGATGTATCCCTACTACGACGGCGAATATCGCGAAGGCGATTCGATTCTACACGTGAACCGGGGTCTGGGGCATTCCATTCCCCTGCGCATCAATCGCCCGCCGGAAATAACGTTGTTTGAACTTACGTGATTGCGCAAGCGCCGGCCGGGCTTTGTTCGATCGGTCAGGCCTCGTTCAGGATGTCCGCGGCGCGCAGCACTTCGTCATCGTCATTATAGAAGTGCGGCGCGATGCGCAGGTAATCGCCTCGAGAAGTGCACAGCAAGCCCTTGTCCCGCGAAAGACGACGCCAGAGCGGTTCGGGGTCCTCGGGGCAGATCAGTGAAAGAATGCCCGAGCGATTCGCCGCGGGCAGGAGCACCGGCTGGTAGCGCGATTGATCCAGGCGCGAAAGAAAGAGATCCTGCAGGCGAAAGATCTCATCGCGAATGGACTGGATGCCGTACTTTGAGAATATATCCGTGAAGCAGCGCTTCAAACCCGCGGCGTAGGAGACCTGAGTCGTGGAATATTCGAAGAGTTCGCCGCTGGTATGGGGTTGCCAGGCGTGATTGAGATAGTCTTCTCCCTGAACGACCACCTCGGCCCCCGCCATGGTCACGCTGAGCTTCGCGCGAAACTCCGGCGAAGTATACAGCAGGCCCGAACCCACGGGCCCCATGAGCCACTTCCAGCCCGACGCGGCCACCGCGCTGATGTTCCATTCCTCGGGCAAGACCGGCAGGCTCCCCAGGCTTTGAGCCGCGTCCACGACCAGATCGATTCCGCGTTCGCGACAGAAATTTCCCAGCGCCGGCAAATCCGCGGCGAAACCGCTGGTGAACTGGACATGGGAAACGGCAATCATGCGGGTGCGGTCGGTCGTGAGCTTTTCCAGATCCTCCAGGCGAAAGCCCCGGGGGCGGCCCGTGTTCGCCGCCTCCGGGTTCAGGCCCGGGTCCGCGTCCGGAATCAACTTGAACTTGACGCCGCGCTTTTCCTGCAGGAGCCAGGGGTAGTGATTGGAGGGATACTCGTGCACGTAGGATATGACTTCATCGCCTTGGCGGAAGGGGTATCCATTGGCGATGATGCTCAACCCTTCGGCGGTATTTTTCATGAAGGAGATGTTCTCCGCCTTCACGTTCAAAAGGCGCGCCGTTTCCTGGTGAAGTTCGCCCAGAATGTTGCCGTAATCGAAGAAGACGGCCACGCCCTTGCGCACGCGGCGTTCCATGAATTCGCGATTGTCTTTTTCCGCCGGCGCGTACAGGGGCGCGATGCCGCAGTTGTTCAGATATATATAGTTTTCCTTTACGGGGAAACTCTCGGCGCTTTTATCAAAGCTTGTATCAGACATCATTTTCCTTCTTTTTGCGTATCTTCCGGTTGGGTCTCTTCCGGCGGGGGAATCGCCGGGAGTAATACTCCCCGGGTGGGAGCTTCTATGTAGGCGGCCCACTTTTCATTATAACCGTGCAACTCCAGGGTGGGTTCGCCGGTTTCGGGATGAACCAGCTTGCCGCCCAGATTCGCATAGGCGATGAGGCCGCCGCGTAAATTCAAGACTCGCTTGGCGTCATCCGTTGCTTTCGCGTCCGCCGCGGCCATGGCCGAACGTTTGCCCCCCGTGCAAAAGACGATACAATCGCCTGGAGCACCCGGGCCCACGCGAAATTCGCGATAGGCTTGCGTTTTCGTGGGGTCCATGCCCGGTTGAATCAAGATTGCCCCGGCGATGGTGGAGACGCTTTGCTCCCGGCTCGTGCGCACGTCGAACAGGAGCGGGGGCGATTCGCCGTTCAGGCGGCGCAGTAAATCCGCGGCGGTGATCTCTTCGACTCCGTATTCCCGGGAAAATCCTCCCGTTAATTCATCGAAGTCGGGTGGCGGCGGATCGGTGAGGGTCATTCGGGCTGCTTGAGGGGCAGGGCCAGTAGAACCATGGTGCGCCCGGCGGAAACCAGATACAGGCTGTGATCCGGTTGCAGACCCATATCCAGCAGCATGGAATCCATCAGGGCATACCCCAGGCCGTGGCCGCCGCCGGAGGTATCCATGTTTTCAATAAAAAACGCGTGGGGTTCGCCCCGGTCGTAGTAGGCGCGAAACTTGGCCCGCACCTGATCAATGCGATTTACGTCTTCCTCAAGAATGGGAGCGTCGTTGGTGACGGTGACCAGCACCTGATCCACCGAACGCTCGATGCGAAAGTGGATGCTGATATCCAGTTGTCGGGCCAGCCGTTTGATTTTTAAAAGAGGACTGAATTCGCTGAAGAGGGATTCGGTTTCCTGTTCCTTGTCCCCGCGCTTGTGTTTGAGTAGTTCGTTTTCCAGGTCCAGGATTTTACGGACGCTTACCTGGATCCTTTCCCAGTTGGGAATTTTATCCAGTTGCTTCTGGATGATGACGTTTTCGCCGCAGAAGAAAATTTCCTTCAGCCACTCGTCGGCGTCATCGATGGAAAAGTCGGGAAACTCGTCCATGACGCGCTTACGCGTGGCCAGCCATAGAAGCAGAAACTTGTAATTGGATTTGACCGCGTTCTTGATCAGCTCGTCACAAATCTGGTAGACCTGTTCATGACGTTCGTGGAGCCAGCTGTCTTCCTGGTGCTGGGCAATCAGTCCGGAAACGCGTTTGGCTACGGACGAGGAATATGTTTTGATCAGCAGTGATACCGCCATGGGCCCGGGCTCGCTGGTTTATTACCAGGGAGGAGCATTCGGCGTGTCAATTGCATATTTTTGCATTTCTTGAATTATTTGGAAAGGAGCCCTGGACATTGACCGGACTTCCGACGATTTGAATATTTCTTGACCGTCTGGCCGCGCCGTCAAAGGGTTCAGGAGCGGAATCATGCAAATCGGACAATGGTCAAAAGAAAACTTCGAACGCCTTGAAGGCATGCTGGAGGGTCCTCCGGGCATCGCCGCGTTCGACTTCGACAATACCCTGATCTATAACGATCTGGGGGAAGCCGTCATGTACTACATCATCTTCCAGGGGCTGGTCCGGGCCGACCGGGAGGACTTCTGGAGAGAGCTGGAGCATCCCATCATTCCGCAAGAGACCATCGCCGAATTGCGTGGTCACTGGGATGCTTCCAATGACGGAGAAGACCAGACCGCCTACTTGAAATTCGCCGACGGCCTCCTGAATTTGTACGCCCGCATCGCCCGTCAGATCGGATTGGAATCCGCCTATCGCTGGACGCGGGTCATCTTCGGCGGCCACACCGTAAAAGAGCTCAAGAACATTTCGAAGCACGTCTTCGAGTATGAATTGAGTCGTGAAATCGGTACGCTGCAATTGCCCTCGGGCCTGGTCATCGACAAGGGGATTCGTGTTTACGAGGAGATTCGGGAGCTGATCAGCGCGCTGTGGGATAAGGGTTGGGCCGTGCGCATCGTAACCGCTTCTCCGGAACCCCTGATCAAGGCGGTGATTCCGGAGTGGGGCCTGCCCTCGGATTGCGTCAAAGGCATGCGCCTGGTTTCGGACCCGGATGAGCCGGATTTACTTCTGCCCGTGCTCGAGGAGCCCATGACTTTCGGGCCCGGCAAGGTCATTCGGCTGGAGCCGGAGCTTTCCAAAACCAATTTACCCCTGCGGTTCGCGGCCGGGGATTCCTGGACCGACTTTAATATGTTGCTCCATGCCGAAAACGCCGTCCTCATCGATCGGGGCAATCAGGAGCTCATTCGGCGAGCCATCCAGAGCGGTTTCTGGGTCCAGGAGCGTTTCCTGCAGACGCCGGGCGGGGCGCCGAGCAGCCACTAAACGCCCGCCATTCTCTTTTTCACCGCTCCCTGAGGCCGACGAACCCAAAAAAATCCTCGATTATGTCCCAAAACCATCCTTCTGTAGGAACTCCTACCTGCCGATATTCTGTACAGGTTGCGGACCCTGAACGCACAGCACCGGTCTGGTGCAAAATTTCACTTGCTCTGTCAGGGAACGGTTAGCGAAAGGTGAAATACAGGGTATTCGGTCAAACCGGAACCTTGCAAGATTTCATGGGACATAAACAGGCACTCAAGAGAGCCGCTCGGCGCCGCAATCGCCGGGGGGAAGTGAAGTCGGCCAATGAAGTGGTCCCGGCACCCGAGGTCGTCTTGGGGTCGGAGTCCAATGGCGCTTCCACCGTGAATGGTCGTCACAATGGCGCCGTCAACGGGGCTCATTCATCGCCTTCGGCGGCCGTGGAGACGACCGCCCGCGAGAAAACAACCGCGCCCGAACGCAAGCAAGCCTCGTCCGAAAACAAGAACCCGCAAACATCCTCCCCCAATGGTAAGCTGAACGGGTCATCCGGCGGCTTTCGCCTGCGGGAACTTTTCGGCGGTTCCAAAAAGGAAAAGGCCATTCGCTTTCTGGCCGTGGCCGAGTCCCGGGACAATCTTTCCGTTCTGCTGGAGTGCATGTATACCGCCCACCTGTTGCGTAAAAAGCACCAGGGCGTGCACACTTCGCTGCTGGTGCACGAAGCCAACGCCGAACTGGCGCGGCAGTGCGGTCTCTTTGAGGACGTGGTCATCGCCGAGGGGGAACAGAGTTTTCGTTCGGCGGTATCAACCTACAAACCGGACATTCTCTACAGTCCCGACCCCAGTTTGAAACAGCAATTATCGCTTCTGTTTACCGGCGTGAAGATCAAAATCGGCGGCACGCGTCTGCGCCTGGCTTCGCGCCTTTTGAATTTCTACGATGTGAATCATGAAACGGATCGCCGTAAGCTGAAAAAGCGCGGCCTGGATCTGTTGCCCGAGCTGCTGGACATGTCCATGGCTTTCGATCTTCGCTCGGATCACCTGGGCTTGCCCCAGGGCGATTTCGTGTGGGTGAGTCTGTTCGAGGATCGCGGAGTGCAGGGCGTCAGTGGTGGTTGGCCCGCCGGCCATGCCGGTCGCCTTGCACGCTTGCTGGAATCGGTTAAGACCGAGGTCGTCATTCCCGCGCCCCATCCCGAGGACAGTCGTCATCCTACCCTGGGCAAGGAAATCGCCTATCTGCGCGGTAAATCGCCGGCGCCCGTCATCCTGGAGAACTGTTCGCCCCAGGATCGCCTGGCCGGCATGTTGCGCGCGAAGGTTGTCATCGGTCCGGCCGGCCCCGAGGTGTTGCTGGCTTCGTTAATCGGCAAACCCGTGGTGGTATTGCACGACATGCGTTCCTATCGCGGCCATCAGGACCCGGCCGCGCTTACGTCGTTCGCCCGAGCCGCGAAGACGAAGAAAGGGAAGAGCAACGCGAAGGCCGGATCCAATACGACGCACATCATGATCAAGGCATCGCAAGCGGTTCGCGGTCACATCAAGCCGTCCGTGGGCGAATGCATCGATGATTGCCCGGCCTGCTCGTTTAATTCCTGCATGGAATACATTTCGCCCGAGCGCGTCTTCGAAGACCTGAAGAAGATTCTCCTGCCGTTCTAATTATGTTCGGCACGCGAACTTACAGGCTTTGATGGCCCGGGTGGACTTTCATGTTCGGAAATTCCTTTGAAAGCGCAATGAGCCAGTTCAGCGCCAGCTGATTTTTTCCGTGGTCGGAAGTAAATTCTCCCGGCGTCACGCCGTTCTTCCAACCCCAGTTCGTATGACAGGTGTCCCCCGTGATCATGTGTAGACCGTCGGCCGCGCGCACGATGTAGGCCAGCGAACCCGGCGTATGTCCGGGTACGAAAACCACGAAGAG
>CAZGYS010000427.1:0-6006 GCA_964530305.1 uncultured Leptospiraceae bacterium | reverse complement strand
GATCGTCTTGCGCGGCCGGCAGCAGCACGAGCAGACCCTCTTTCAATTGGTAGCGCCCATTGCACTGGCGTCCCCCGGGAGCCTCCTGGGATTTCGTGTAGCCGCCGTCCTTGTCGAAGGCCAGATACATTCCCAGGGATTGGTCCTCGCGCCCCCAGCGAGTAGAGCTCAAGAGGGAGTTGGTCAGCTCGGGCGCGCGACCTTGCGCCTGGAGAAAGTCGCCCGTGGCCGGGAAGATCAAGGAATAGAAGATGGAAAAAAGGAAAATTGCCGCCGGGATGATTCTGGAAGCGGGATGGGAAGATTGGACGGCTCGTCGGTTCAAGTGGGCGCTCAGGAGTCAGAAATCAGGGCCTGGCTCGCCGCCGCAATCAACATTATCACCGGTATTGCGACGATTTCAGCCGGCGGGGCGTATTTTTTTCGGGGTGGGGATGAATTCACCCGATGGGCGCGTATAACACTTTGAATCCGGAGCTCCCGTCGACACCGAACTTTGCTGAATATCTGAATTACCTCCACCTCAAAACACTCTTCCTGGAGGTGCCGACGGGGGCTTCGGTTCATTTTACCGGACCTTTTTCTCTTGCTCCGGAACATACGGAGCGCTTATTTAGCTTCAATGCAATTGCTGTTCTACTCCAGATTGGCCCTGTACTATCTGGCCGTAAGCCTCCCCGCTTTTTACCCGGGTATCGCCGTTCCCTATGATTTCATCGGGAAGCTGTGCTGGTTCGGCTTTATTCCGGCCATGATGTTTCTGGCGTTCTACCTGCGTCCGCCCCGGCGCGGATTCATGGTGGGGATATTCCTGGCGATTGCGCTATTGCTCGTCATACTGGCCGTCATCGGTCTGAATCGCGACGGCTTCTTTTTCGTCGGAGCCGCCGCGGCCGCCTGGGTGTTGACATTCCTGATCTTCGGCTCCGGCAGTCGCGGAACGTCGTTCGCCATTATCGAGGCCTTCGCGCCGGCCCTGGTCTACTATCGCCTGATGAATTTCGCGCGAGCCTCCGAGGACGCGGCTCGTTTGAGTTCGGACTGGCTGGTGCCTTTACTTATCATCGCCATTTCGGTTTTTCTATTACATGGTTTGATCATCTATCTGGCGGCTTTCCCCGACCGGACCGCCGGACGTAAGCGCAAGGAGCTGGCGCTCTTCCTGGGAATGATGGTGCCCCTGGCGATTGCGCTGGTGGTTTTCATTCCGCGCGATTTCATTAAACACGATATCGTCTTGAACGATCTGTTCAACAAGCCCGAACCCAGTACGGTTCCTCCCGGCTCCGGATTCGATCCCAATGATCGCGGCGGTGGGGATCAAAAAGAGCCCAATCAAGATCCGGGCGGTCAGGGCGGCGCCGGGAACAAGAAAGGTAAGCAAGAGGACTTCGGCGGCTCGGATGGTCCCGACGGCCCCATTCGCAAAATTCTGCCCGACGAAAATCGCACGAGTCCCGGCAATCCTCGCCGCGGAGATAATCCCAATAACCCTCAGCGCAAGGGTGGTCAGGCCGGCCAGGATAAGAATAAGAGCAAAGGCGGCGCGCAGGGACAAAAAAAAGATCAGGGTCAAAAGGGCGGACGCGATAACCCGCAAGGCGGCCAGGAGAACCGAAGTAAGGAAAACAAAGGTAAGGACGGGAAGGACCGGAACGATAATAAGAACAAGTCCGGCGAAAATCGCCAGGGCGAAAAAAAAGGTCAGGGCAATCGCCCCGGTACTCCCACGCCCGACTCCGGCCAGGGAAAGGACAAGAACGAAGACAAGAAGGACAAGGGCAACCAGGGCAAGGATAAGAACAAGGACCGGAAGAACAAGGGCGGCCAATCGCAACAACAAAAGCAGGACGGCAAGGGCGGCCAACAGCAGAAGCAACAACAACAAAAGCAGCAACAGCAGCAGCGCAATCAACAACAGCAAAAGCCCAACAACCAGAAGCAAGATAAGAAAGAGCCCGACTTGAAAAGTTTGCCCTCGGATAAGTGGAACAATCAGTCCCGAAGCGGCAACAGTCAGGGTAAGTCCAATCAATCGGCGGTGATGATCGTGGCCAGTCCCGTGCCCGAGGTATATGCCGCCGACGCCTACTGGAATGATTTTCATCCGGTGCTGGGCTTTCAGGTTTCCACGGACGATCCCTACAATCACCTGCGGCGTTCGCGCTTCTTGAATACCTGGCGCAACACGCGCGAAATCAAGGATCGCAAGCGCAAGCGCGTGAAGGTTTTCTACTTCTCGACGCTGGAGGATCGCCTCACGGCTTATATCCCCTGGACCATCGAACCCACGCGCATCGACGTGCGATACCAACCCTTTAAGCTTTCTTATTTCTCCGAGTCCATGATGTCCATGGCCACGAAAGAGGATAAGCGCAACGCCCGGGAGCTGACGCCCGCGGAAAAGAACAAGATGAAGCGCTGGCTGCAAGTGGGACTGAAGGGCGCGCATCGCGCCACGTTTCAGCGTCATCTCAAGCGCGCGCTGGCCGACTGGCCCGCCGAAAAGCGACGTCGCCTGGCAAAGGAGCGCAAGGCGCGCGAAAAAGCGGCCCGCAAAGCCGGCAAGAAGGTCGCCCCGGGCCACCCCTCAAATGGTGAACCGTCGAGGGGTGAGCCGGCCGGCTCGGGCGTAAAAAAAGTCCCCGGCGAAAAACGGGGCGAATACTATGATCGCATTCAGGCGATCATGCACGGCCTGCGTCATTTTCAGTATCGCGTCGGTTTCGACGAGGACACGTCCCTGAAGAAACTGAATCGCTTCATGACCCAAACCAAACACGGCGATTGCACGGAGCTGTCCCATAGCGCGGCCATTATGGGTCGCATGGCCGGTATCCCTTCGCGCATCGTCACCGGCTACGTAGCCGGCAAGTGGACTCAGAAAAAAGCTCATCGCCGCGGCGTGCAACGCCTGCGAAAGCAGATTAAACCCCTGCAAAAATTTCCCCTCAAGGATCTCTACCTGGTTACCACGGCGCATCGCCATGCCTGGGTGCAATTCTACCTGCCCGAATACGGCTGGATCAATTTCGAATCCACGACGCACGCGAAACCGCCCGAACCGAAATACGACCGCAACAATGACGACGTCTTGATCCCGGACATCAAGGAAAAACCCAATGTGGCCAAGGAGAAGGCCAAAAGCGAATTCAACTGGAAGGGCGCGGCGATCATCCTGGGCATAGTCGTGGCATTGTTCTTCCTGGGTCTTTATATCTTTCGCTTCGTGCGAGAATTCATGCTCTATATTCGTTCCAGGGGCGACGACGCCGGAGCCCTCGAAGCGTTGTATCGCCTGGTGCTGATGCGATTGGCCGCGGTGGGGTATCCGCTCAAGGGCGGCCACGAAACCGCGCTGGAATACGCGGGGCGCGTCCAGGAAACCAAACCCCTGGCCGCCGGTTATACCATGTTGCGCTATCGCGAAAACTATGAGCCCGGGGAAAAAGAGGAGACCCGCAAGAGCCTGCGCAAGGACGCCGGCAAGGCGGTGGGTTCCGCCCGACAAAAAAGAGGTTTCCTGGGATTCCTGGGGCGAATATTCAGTCTGCGGGGCTTGAACTACTAAAGTGTTTTCGATGACCGCGCGTAGACTGTTTTCTCCTATCCTTTTCGCCTGCCTGGCCGTTTTAACCGCTTGCTCCCGGCAGGTGGACTGGGTCATGTATCGCGGTCAGGACGGCGCCGGTTATACGAGCAATGCCATTCACCCGCCGCTGGGGCGCCGATGGATTCTCGAACTGCAGAAGGAAAAAAAGCCGGCCACTTCCTTTAACCCGCCCGTGGTCATGGGCAATCATATCTATTTCGGTTCCAATGATAAGAACTTCTACGCCCTGGACGTCGAGTCGGGGTACATGAAGTGGAGTTTCAAAACCAGCGGGCCGGTGAACTCCATTCCCTTCGCCGACAAGAACGCGGTCTATTTCGGTTCCAACGACGGCAATGTCTACGCCCTGGATCGAGAATACGGCAAGAAGCTCTGGTCCTTCAATACCGGCCGCGAGGTTCAATCGCTGGTCGTGCGCTACGAAGACATGATGATCTTCACCAGCAATCGCGGGGCCACCTACTTTACCGATCTCGCGGGTAAGCCGCGCTTTTCGGTTCGCAATCCCAACTGGCAGAACACGGCCTTTCAAGTTCGCGACGACATCATGTACTGGATGCCCGCCGGCAACAACCTGGGGGCGTACAATATTCGCACCAGGAAATTCGCCTGGAAGGAAAGAGTGCCTCGGGTGGGGGCCATCTGGTATTCCTTTCCGGCTCTCGATGACAAGAACATCTATTTCGGTTCCAGTTATTTCGTTCGCGGCCAGGGCGGTCGCCTGGTTTTCAAGGCGCGGCGACGCAAGGACGGCGGGGACGTCTGGTCCACGCAAGATCGCATGCGACCCGGCACGCGCGTGGCGCGCAATGCCGTCACAATGATGCGACGCAACTGGGAGCTGCTGGACTATCTGGCTCCGGCCATCTGGCGGGATACGGTTATCTATACCGCGGGCGATACGCGCGTGCGCGCCTACGATACGGACAGCGGTAAGAAAGCCTGGCACCAGGATTTCGATTACCCCATCAGCTCCGCGCCCGTGGTGGCCGGGGACCGGGTTTACTTCGGCCTTCGCGGCGATGAGAACTATCTCGGAGCGGCGGGAAGCGGCGGGCGTTCGCCTCGGCTGGTTTGCGTTTCCGCGCGCGATGGTCGCGTGCTCTGGCAAATGGACGTCAAGGGCGTCATCTTGAGCGCGCCGGTTATCTCCGGCAATCGCATCATGTTCGGCACCAGCGAATACCTCTTCTACGTGCTGGAAGAAATCTTCTAATTGCTTGCTTTCGCGAGCGATTGCAATCGCGCTTACCTTCGCAGAGGCTCCACCCGCAGGCGACCGTGGGCCTTTTCTATCAACGCCAAAAACGAATTCAGCTCCACGGCTTGATATAAATTCCTATCGTCCTTGCTCAGATCCGACTGAGTGTATTCAAACTTAACGCGCTCCTGGACTTCGCTCATATTGCGACCATTGAAACGCTTCACGTTCATAAAGCGTTTCACGCGACACTTGAAACGCGGCTTGCGATTGGGGCGCGGCGCGTGGGCTTCCTTCTTCACGCCCTTGTGAATGGTTTTGATCTTGTCGACCATCTCCCACTTGATGCGCGTGCCGTCGGCCAGGCGGGTATCGCCCGAGAACCAGGCGTCCCGAAAATTCGCGATGCGCGATTCCGGATCCGGCGCTTCCTTGGTATCGATCAGCTTGCCGCGAAAGTCCACTCGCAGACGAACCAGGCTTTTGCGCTTCTGGTTTCGCTTCAACACCATCAGGAACGGTATAATCAGGCGATGGAAATTGTCCGGAAAATCCGACCAGGCATCCGTCATGCGACCGAAAACCACCGCCACCCCGGCCAGCACCGGCAGAGGCAACAACAACGGAAGCCACAGGGCGTGCCCCAGGGCGATGAGCGCGCCGGCCCCGATGACCAGACCCGCCGTCAGGCCGCGAACGGCCAAATAGAAGAAGCGCTGGGCCAGCCGGGCATGGTGCTGGAAGGCCTGCAGGGGCTTCAGTATTTTCAGCCAGCCCCGGGCGGTCCGGTCGCCCTCGATTTTCTTGGCCCGGAGAATGGCCTTCTGGTCCTTGCTCAGAGTGCCGTATATCCGCCGCGTCTCCAGGGGGGCCGCCAGTAATTCGAACATAACGTCGGACAGTCCGCCGCGGCACCCGTCGCCGGCCATCTAATTTTGTAGGAGTTCCGACATCCGGAAGGGCTTCCAGGTCCATTCCGCGACCCGCTGTCGGAACTCCACACCGGAGCCGGGATTTTCGGTTGACGCCGAAAGCGCCGATGGGAAAATTGCCGTTCGATTTGCTACACTCCCCTGTAGCTCAGTTGGTAGAGCAGTTGACTGTTAATCAATTGGTCGTTGGTTCGAGTCCAACCGGGGGAGCTCTGCATGACACTTTCGAACCTTCCGATCGGGACCCGATCCGAGCGCGA
>CAZGYS010000426.1:0-6082 GCA_964530305.1 uncultured Leptospiraceae bacterium | reverse complement strand
GCAATGTATTCAGGGGACGCACCAGGGCTCCGTAGAAGAAGATTCGAAAACCAAAGAGCACGATGGCCATGACGCACACCAGAATGATCATCAAGGTCCGCGCCCAGGGGTGCACGTAGAGGCGATAGGCAATGTAGGAGTAGCCCACCTCGTAAACCGTGTTCGCGTCGGGCGAAGTCAGCAGAAACGCGGTGTACTTGTCCGAGCCCGGAGCCGTATCCGTACTCTCCCGGTACAGGCGAGTTCCCACGGGATGCACCGCCGTCGCGTATTTGAGGATGGACGCGCGCAAGGTCGCGGCGTCCCCGTCGGCCGGCAGGAGCGGCAAAATCGCCGCGGCGAAAACCGACAGGGGTTCGGCGTCTTTCTCCGCCTGCTTTTTCACGGCGGCGCGGGCCTTCTCCACGAATTTACGATCGGGCATGCGACTGAACTTAATGTGAAAGACTCGAAAGGTGCGCTCGTGGGAATCCAGGAAGGCCACCAGTTTGCGCCCGTCGGGCTCCGGCATGCCGCCGGCCTGCTTGAGCAGCACGGCCGCGTAACCCGCGAAGTGTGGATGCGCGGTTTCGAGCAGGGCGCCCAGACGAGTCGTGAAATCCTCCGCGGGCAGGCGTAGAATTTTTTCCCGCATGGAGGTATTGCGATATTCCACCCGCGCGTCGGCATCCTTGACGACTTTCGTCTCGTCCGCCCGGTATTCGAAACTCAAATCGTTGCCGGGAATATTGAAGGCCTTGATATAGCGCAAGTCGGCCGGGCGGTCCTTGTTCTCACGCACCAGGCGCGAATTCTCCGCCTTGATTTCATCATAGGCGAATTCCTTTTCATTAAGCGCCAGGAAGGCCACGAATTGAATCACCAGCAGGAATGTGGCCAGACTGATGCCCACGATCTTCGTCATGAAGGTAGTCCGGTCATGCGTCGAGTTGATGTAGACCACCACGATCATGAAGTTACCGGCCAGGGCGCACAGGTCCTGCCAGATCTGATAGATCTCGCGCCCGAAGATGCCCTGATGGCTGAGAATATTAAGGACGCCGGGAACAAAGGTCGTAATCAGCAAACCGATGGTAATAAGTAGCGGCGGCCACTTGGCCGAACCCGGAGTAGTGAAAGTGCGCCAGAATCCTAGAATGTAGATCAGGACCAGCATGGACATGATCACCAGGCCGGTATAGCGGCTGAGCTCATCGGCGGCGAAGTTCCAGAAATGTCCCTCGAAATTATAAACGCGATCCGCGCTGAGGGTTTGATAGATGAAGTTGGCCGTGGCGACCACCGAGATGACGACGAAGATCCAAACGGTGATTTTCTCCGCCCGGGGCGCCCTGGCGGTCGGAAAGTTAAAAAAGAAGCGAATCAGAAAGATACCGGCGAAGAAAACGAATCCCACCGTTCCCCAGCGGTGAAAGGCCGCGTCGGGATGAAACCAGACTCCGGCCGGCCAGAGGTAGCAACCATAGAAGATGGTCAGCCAGAAGTAGTACATCATCATGTACTTCGTCGCGGGCGATTTTTCGCCCACCCGCAGGAAAAACGAAAACGCGTAGATGGAGAAAAGCACCGGCGTCAAGGCACCGATGGAGAAAAAGTTGAAGTATATATTTTCCATAAAGCCCTCACCGGCCGCCGGCCGGTTATTCAAATTCCCAGGTATTGAACGCGCGCCCTCAGGCGGGAGACGATGACTGTCTCCGCTCCGCGATGTCTCTTTTTATATTGGTAGCATCGGCATTATCGGGATCGTGCTCCAGCGCGTCCCCGGCCAGCATGTCGGCTCGATCCAGATTGCCCAGTTCCAGATGAATTTCACAAAGATGCAGGAGGTTCTTTAACAGGCCCGGCTCCCGCAGACGGACCCGCTCGCCCAGATCGGCGGCCCGCACCAGATCCCCCGCTCGACGAAAACATTGCGAAGCAATATAGACGACTTCGGTATCCCCGGGCCGCAGATACACATAGTCCTCCGCGCGAGCAGCGGCCTGCTTATGTTCTCCCAGCTGGGAACTCAATTGAATGATTTCATACAGCACGTCCGCCCGCGTATTGTCCAGAGCCAGGGCCTGCTCCAGCTCATCCAGCGCCTCGGTTGAACGACCCTGGGCGGAAAGATCCCGAGCGCGGTTCATCATGACGGCGATTTCGCGATTATCATCGCGCCGTACCGGCGCCGGGACCTTGTCCCGATACGCCAGACGCAACAAAGCCAGGTCGTCCGTCAGCTCTCCCTGGCGCAAAAGCGATTCATAGAGCGCCTGCAAATCGCCCTCGGATTCCTCCACGCGCTCCAGGAAGGCGCTTTCGTCCTCGTTGATGATCCGCGCGCCGCTCTCATCGTGCCCCATCAGGAGATCGTCGCGCCCGTCCGAACCGGCGATGACCACGTCCCCCGGTTCCAATTGCAAGGTACGCACGTAAATGGTGCCGCGCATGCCCGTCGTTCCCAGCTTGCGAAACTCCAGTTCGCTTTCGATGAAGCCGGCCTTGCCTCCCCGATACAACACGGTGAAGGGGTGCTCGGCGTTAATGTAGTACATGATGCCGGACTCGTCGTCCACCAGACCCATAATCAAGGAGATCAACATGGAGCCGTTGAAACTCTCGAAGACTTTCTGTAGTTCCACGAAGGCGTTCTTAAGCCAGCGCTCCGGATACTGTTCCCCGGCAACGCTGGAAAGCCGCGTGCGTTCAATCAGGGATTCAAAAACGGAACCCAGCACCAGCACGCCGCCCGCGCCCTGCATGGATTTACCCATGGCGTCCGCGTTCAGGAAAACGGTATAAACCTTACCCTTGAGCTCTATACGATGGGCCTTGTTCAAATCCCCGCCAATCTCTTCCTTCCACTGACGAAACTGAAAGGTCTTCTTCTGCTTCATCAGGAAGTCGACGCGCACATTGCCGGCTTCGGCGGCGTGATTGGCGCCCAGCGGGCGAATCAAGAGCGACGTAAGAAAATAGTCTCCGTCCTGCTGAACCTTCAAGGCCTGCACCTGCTCCAGGGTTTCCTGGAGTTCGGCCGTGCGCTCCTTAACCTTCTCTTCCAGGCCTTCGGTGTATTCGCGCAGATTGCGCCGCGCCAGGCGAATGGACGAAACCATGCCGTTGAACGAACCGGAAAGAAAACCAATCTCGTCGGCCACCTTTACGGGCAGCTCCACTTCCAGATCCCCCGCGTTTACCCGCTCGACGCCCTCCAGGAGGGTCCGAAGAGGACTGACCAGGGCTCCGCGAAAGAAGAGCCGAAAGCCCACGCTGACGATGAAGACCACCGCGAACAAAAGCAGGATCAAGACCAGGGCCGAGGGATGGGCGAAACGGCGATAGGCGATATAAGAATACGCCACTTCGTGCACGCGGCGAACGTCCTGGTCCACCAGGCGAAAGACGGTATAGAACTTTCCATTGTCCGCTTTAAGATAAAAGCGCGTTCCCGGGGCATGGGCCGGGGCCAGCATCTCCAGGATCTGAGCGCGGGAAATCCCGTCCCGGAGGAGCGCTTGCGCGAAGGGCCGGAAAAAACCGGTCTCGCGCTTGAGCAAGGAGCGCAGTTCCCCCTGGAAGTTAGCCGGCGAAAGCTTGCGAATCTTTCGCGCCCGAAACTGAATGCGAGCCACGTCCTTTTCCAGGCGCTTATTGAGCGTCCGGCCGTCTTGAATGCGCCCCCGCCCGACATAGGACTTCAACAGCGCCCCGTAGCCCGCGAAAGCCGGCGGCGTCGTAGCCAGCAGGGCGTCCAGGCGCGCGGGAAAATCGCCTCCGGCGGGCAGGCGACGAATCCGTTCCAGCAACAAGGTAAAGCCGGCCTGGCGACCGCTCACGGGCACCGAGGTGTCCGGGGCGCGTTTCGAGACCGCGGGCTCGGCGAATCGCCATCCGCCGGGGTCGACCACCTCCAGGGTCTTACTGTAACGAAAGTCCTCCGAGCGAGGCCCGCCGCGCAGAATCAGGGCCGCGTCCTTGCGGTGGATTTCATCGTAGGCGCGGTCCCGATCCCGCAGGGCATAATAAGAAACGAATTGCAATACGAGCAGAAAGGTGGCCACGCTGATGCCGGTGAGCTTGGCCATGAAACTCGTACGATCTTCCGTGGTGTTGATGTAGACGATCACCACCACGAAGAACCCGGCGATGATCATCAAATCGATCAGGGTCTGGTGCAGCGCGCGATCCAGGACCCCCGCTCGGCTGAGGATATTTGTCACGCCCGGGACGATGGTAGCCCCCATGAACCCCAGCACGATGCCCAGAATTCCCCAGCGTTCCGCGCCCCGGGAGCGCCCCGCTCGCCAGAAACCAATCACGCCGAAGGTCAGGATAAAGGCGAAAATGACCAATCCCACCAGGCGGCTCAACTCATCCGCGTCCAGATCCCAGTAGTGGCCGTCGAAATGATAGACTCGTTTCGCGGTGTAGGTGGCCGCGTAAAAATAGACGGTGATGGCCAGGGTAGTGAGAGACTGAATCCAGAACAGGGCCCGGGAAAGACGCGGATAAGTATTCACCGGAAACCGCATGAAAAAGCGGGTTATGGCCGTCCCGGCCGCCAGCACAAAGGGCACCGTGGCCCAGCGGTGAAAGGCGCTGATGGAATCAAAGTAGGAATACGCGAAGAAATAAGGCGCATTGAATACGGCCAGCAGCAGAAAGGACATGCCCAACCACCAGGTAGCCCGGGAACTCCGGGGAATGGCCAGGAGGAAAATGGCCACCAGGAGGGTAAAGAGAACGGGAATCAGGGATCCGATGGAAAGGAACGTAAAATAGAATTTACCCAGGGCTTCCATTAAAAGCCCAACTCTAAAGGCGCAACGGGAATTCGTCAATCTAAAGGCGTAAACATGACGAAGGACGGCGCGCTGAAATCAGGCCGAGGATCCAAGATTCGGGGTCGGGTTTTTCCCATCGGGGAAGGCGCCGCCCCCCTGACCATGTCGGAACTCGGACGGCCGGAGTTTTCGGAACCTTTTCCCCACCCGGGAAACCCCTAATAAAAATCTAACACTTTCTCCGCGCGGCAAGAAGCGAATGAAGCACCGCATAATTGCGCGAACCGGAACCGCCGGGAGCTTCGAAGGAATCAAAGCGCGAAACCGAACTTCCCGGGGCTCGGATTTTCGCCTTCGCGCTTCGCTTTTTGTCGGAGCATGCAAACGAGCGCCGGCAAACCCCGGGGACGAGCCTCGTATTAATGCGATGTACAAATGCGAAGCCGGGTTTGGTACTACTCAACCTGGTGTATTCACGGACCGAGAACCAAAATCACGCGAGCGAATATTTTCTAGTTGATTTCGCATCGCGTCCATCGTATCTTACGTTATTAAGCGGGTTCGCCCGAATCCCAACCAACGAGCATGGAAAGCTAATTTATGAGTATTAAACAGGGACAAAGCTGCATTATGGGTGTCTGGAATCACCTGAATGGAAAGCGCGTCTTCGTGCTGGAAAGAGACGGCGAAAACCTGCGTGTTCGCATCACCGAGGATACGGCGGAAATCGCTCGCTTTGATCTGCCCTTGAGTGAAGTTACCATCGACAATGGTTCGGTGGCTCTTTCCGATTCCCTCTACTCAAAGCTCAAGGAATTCGACTAATTCGTTCTTCGTAATCGCCGCTGATTTTGAAGGGCCTGTCGTTTCATGGCCTGCTGGTTTCGCAAGCTCTCTAGTTTCGCAAGACCCTATTCTCGTAGACCCATTTCGCGCATAACTTTTCGGACCCGGCCGGGATAATCCGTGATAATGCCGTCGGCGCCGTTCTTCAATAGACGACGCATATTCTTCTCATCGTTCACCGTCCAGTAGTGCACCTTAACGTTGCGCCCGTGCGCGAACTTAATCAAATCCGCCGACCCCAGATTCAAGCCCAGGGTCATGGCGCTACGACGGAAGGGAATTTGCAGCGCGTGCATTTCGGGATTGTATCCGCCGCCCAATTTCCAGGCGCGAATAAATCCCAGCACGGCTCCCGGCGAAGCTGAGACGGCCGTGCCGCCTTTTGAAACCCTGCTCCACTCCTCCAGTACGTCGCCGCTGAAACTACCAACCAGTACGCGCTTCGCGGCGCTCCGGGACGCAAG
>CAZGYS010000425.1:0-6092 GCA_964530305.1 uncultured Leptospiraceae bacterium | reverse complement strand
CGAAGATGTCGAAGATGGACAGGTCGAAATGAAACGGCGCGTGACTGGAGACGACGTCGTCCGCGCGCACGCGAAAGCGGTCCCCGGCCCATTGGATGAAGGCCATGGCGGCGGAGTGATGGACGACCACGCCCCGGGGGCTGCCCGTGGAGCCGGAGGTGTAGAGAATGTAGGCGGGCGCGTCGTCCGTGAGGGCCGCCCGGTCAATTGATTCGTCTTTCGCTTCGGTTTCATTGTCGGGCGCTTGAAGTTTCTCGGGCGTGAACGCGGCGATTTCTCCATGCGCGATGTGTTCTCCGGCCTCGGAGTTGCCCAGGGATTTAAGGCGGGCCGCGTCGCTGATGAGAACCGTTATGCCCGCGTCGGTAATGATGCGGCTCACCCGCGCCGCGGGAGCATTGGGATCCAGGGGAACGTAGAGCGCGCCGACGCTCAGAACGGCGAAAATACTCGCGACGGCTTCAGGCGATTTATCCAGGTAGATGCCGACGGCGTCGCCCGGTTTCGCGCCGCCCCGGCGAAGACCCGCGGCCATGTTCGCGGCCGTATCCCGGAGTTCCGCGTAGGTAACGGAGCGGTCCCGCGCGCGAAGGGCCGTACGCTCCGGGTATCGCTCCGCGCTTCGGGCCAGTAATGTTTCCAATCGAGTCGTCATGTGCCTTGCGGTATGCTCACAGTCCCATAAAACCGGCGATGATTAACTTTTGAATTTCGGACGTGCCCGAATAGATTACGGCACCCTCGGCGTCGCGGAGCTCCCTTTCGATTTCGTGCTCGGTCAAATAACCCCGCCCGCCGAAGATGCGCATGGCATGGCGAGCGGTTCGCAGCCAGGCTTCGCTGATATGCAGTTTTGTCATGGCGGCTTCCTGGTGGATGGAGCGCCCGGCCGCCTTGAGGCGGGCCGTGCGATACAGCAGCGCGCGGGATGTCTCCAGGTCCATTTTCATTTCGACGATGCGTTCCTGGATCATCTGGTACTTCCCTATGGCTCGGCCTCCCTGACGGCGTTTGCGGGCGTAGTCCACGCAAGTCTCCAGGATGCGCTCCATGGTTCCCACGGCCGGAGCCAGGATGAAAGCTCGTTCCCATTCCATGCCGTGACTGAATACCGAGACGCCTCCGCCTTCGCGCCCCAGGCGATTCGAGGCCGGAATGCGACATTCGTTCAGGGTGATGTCTCCCATTTGCGCCGTGCGCAGACCCAGCTTGGATACCCGGCGAATTTCCAGGCCCGGAGTATTGCTTTCCACCAGAAAGGCACTGATGCCCTGCTTACCCTTGTCCGGATCCGTCATGGCGAAAATAATCAATACGTCCGCCGCGGGGCCGTTGGTTACGAAGCGCTTTTCTCCCGAGAGCACGTAGGCATCGCCTTCGCGTCGGGCGATACTACTTAAGTTATAGGCGTCCGAACCGGCTTCCGGCTCACTCAGGGCGTGGCCGCCGATGAGTTGTCCCGCGCAGAGTCCGGGGAGATACTTTTCAATCTGCTCCTCGGTTCCGAATTGAAGCAGGGGAGCCTGGCAAGCCCACATCTGGGCGTTCATTCCGAAGAGCAGGCCGTTGTCTCGGCAACCGTATCCCAGGCCTTCCAGGGCGTGGATCGTGGTCAGGGGATCCTTACCGCCGCCGCCGTATTTTTCGGGGAAGGGCAGGCCGGTGACGCCTTGCGAGGCGCATTTAACCCAGTCTTCGCGGTTGAACTTTTCGGCCCCGTCCAGTTCACGCAAATCGGAGTTAAGCTCCTTTCGCGCGAAATCCACCAGGGAACGGCGAAGTTCGACTTGCTCCTCACTCCATTGCGGATCCATCCGGAATTGTATGCTCTTCAATCCTTCGCTTTGGTCCCGATCAGGACCGGGATAGTTCCGGTTCTTTACCCTGGCCGGCGAGTTCTTCGAGGGAGATGATGCTCTTTATTAAAATTTCATTAGTTCGCGGTGGAACCGCGCGGGCGAAAGTCAAGCTTGCGCCCCCACCAGCGACACCCGCGTAGACGCACGGGGCAAGAAAAAATTTTCACGGATCGAAAATACTGCTTTTACGGGCGCGCGTCACCGGAAACCGATGGGTATCTCCATGAGTAAAAGTGAAGTTACCGCTGATTTAATTCTTCTGCACGCCCCGGCGCTCTTCGACTTTCGAGAGCGGGACGACATCCTGCTGGGAAGTCTGGCGGATTCCGTTAGCGTTAACGTTACGCCGGTCTTTGAAATCTATCCCCTGGGTTTTCTCGCTCTCAAGAGTCATTTGACGGCGGCCGGTTTACGTGTTGAAATCATTAATATCGCATCCTTAATGTTGCAGTATCCGGATCTTGACCTGCGACGCCTGCTGGGGCGACTCAAAGCCCCCATCTTCGGAATTGATTTGCACTGGATGGTTCATTGCCAGGGTGCTCTGGCGCTGGCGGAACTCATCAAGGAAGTCCATCCCGAGGCGTTGACCATGATGGGTGGAATTTCTTCGACTTACTTCGCCGATGAATTGGCGACGTATCCTCAAGTGGATTTCGTCGTGCGGGGTTACGACACCCTGGATCCGGCCCGGGACCTGGTTCAAGCGGCGGCGAGCGGTAAAGCCCATGAGGCGGCGCCGAGTATTCCCAATCTGGTATACCGGGAGTCGTCCGGCGATTTACGCGATACCGGCTTCTCCTATCGCCCCGCGATTTTGAACAATGTTCACATGGATTGGTCCTACTTCTTTCCGGAGAAGATCAATCTGCTTAATATTCCCACCTTGATGGTGTTGCCCAATACGGGATGCGCCCACGACTGCGGCTGGTGCGGCGGATCTCGCTTCGCGTATAAGAACATCATGGGCATGGACAAGAAGACGGTGGTCTATCGCGATACCGCGCAACTGGAGAAGGAAGTCGCCACGATCAATCGCATGCGCATGCCCATTAACATCTATTCCTTGCAGGCTTATTCGGAGCCGGCGGGGCGATTGGTGGATTACCTGGACGCGGTGGAGAAGAGCGGCTGTATTCGTTCGGTGGCCCTGGAGATGTTTCGACTTCCGGACCGGCGCTTGATGGACCGCATGGCGAGCACGGCGCGCAATACGGATATTTTTATTAATTTGTCTCCGGAATCCCATGACGATAGAATCAGCCGTCTATCCGGGCGGGGAACTTATTCCATGGAACAGATGGAAGCCTGGATTCGCCAGGCCCTGGACGCGGGCATCAAGGGCGTCTATATATGGTTCTTTATAGGAATGCCGGAGCAGACCCCCGCCTCGGTGCTGGAAACCGCCGATTACTGCGCCCGCCTCATGTCGAAGTTCCGACACGAGCACGTGGTGCCCACGATCACGCCCATGGCGCCCTTCCTGGATCCGGGCAGTCGTTTCTTCGAGGAGCCGGACAAACACGGTTATCGGGTTCATCATCGGACCCTGGCGGAGCATGTGGCGGCCGTTCAAGACCCGCGCTGGCAAAAGCGCCTCAATTATGATACCAAATGGCTGCCCAGGGAGGAGTTCCTACCGGTTATCCACGAATCCCTGAAGCGCATGGTGCAATATAAGCAGGATTTCGGGCGATTGAATCGCCGGGACGCGGCTTCGGTGCTGGATCGGATGGAGCGCAACCTGGAAATGACCCGACGGATTGACGCGGCCTACGGCGATTCGTCCGGAGGGCGCCTGCCGGCGGACCTGCGCGCGGACATTGCCGAGTTTAATCGAAAGACGCTTTCATATTCGTCGGATGCGATTGTGCAGATCGAACGACCCCTGGGCGGGCGCTGGTTCGACGATTACTGCGTGCCGGCCGACATCATCGAAGCGTGCTTGCGGGGCGGAAATACAGTCTCCGGTCGACGTTCCTCGCAGGTTTGAGCGTTCAGGTTGGGGCGCTCCAGGACCAGGTTCTTGTAGCCCTTGAACAGGTATTCCTTATCACTCAGCAGGCGAAAGAACTCCTTGTACTTTTTGTGGCTTTCGAAGAAATCGCCCGCTAGGATGTAGTGGCCCGCCGACAGAGCATCGGCGTGATTCTCCGGCTGCAGGACGTGACCGGCTTCGGCGAAGTTCACGGCATGGGGATTGTAGTAGAGTCGGACCAGTTCATGCACGCAATCGCACGCGCCGTTGATCTGTTCATAGGCCGCGTCCATGGGCGTCGTATCATCGCGATTTTCCAGGTAGGCGTGGAGGGCGTGGGCCGCCAGGGAGCTGCCCTTCATGGCCAGGTAGACGCCGCTGGAGAAGATGGGATCCACGAAGCGATTCGCGTCACCCAGCAAGGCGAAGTTCCGGCTGAATTTGTGTTCCGAATAATACGAGTAATCGCCTTCCACCATGGGCGGCATGGTCATGTGGGCGCCGTCCAATAGTTCTCGAATAAAATCCGACTCGAAGATTTCCTGTTTATAGAGGTCTTCCTTCCAATCCTTCGAGCCGGCTTCCGTCAGGCGCTTCTTGCCGGCCTGGAAACTCTTATTGTCCAGCACCGCGCCGATGGTGACCCAGTCCTCGGCCAGGGTGAACAGCCAGCACCAGCCGCGCTTTTCGCCGCCGATGTACATTATGACCGTCATGCCGTCTTCCAGCCCGCCGCGAAGCTCCTTCACTCCCTTCCAGTGGCTCCAGATGGCGGTCCGCTCCAGGCCCGGATGAGGCTTGCGGTCGCCCTTGCGCGTGGCGACGAAGCTGGAACGTCCGCTGGCATCCAGGAGAAAGCGGGCCTGGTATTCAGTTTCACGCCCTTCTTTATCTTGCGCCCGTACTAGGACTCGCTCGGGATCACTCAGATCCACGTCCTTGACCCGGGTTTCCTCGTGCACCCGAGCGCCTTTTTCGCGGGAGTTTTCCAGCAGGATTTGATCGAATTCCGCGCGGGCCACGTGAAAGGAGAGATATGACTCGTCCTTGATGACGTGTTCGAAACACCAGTTGGTATAGGTCCGGCTGTCCCGGGCGATGAAGCGGGCGCCGGGCTTTCGCACGAAGCGATCGATCATCTTATCCAGGACGCCCAGTTCCTGAAAGACCGGATAACAATAGGGCAGGAGGGACTCTCCCACGTGTTCTCGGGGGAATTTTTCCTTTTCCAGCAGCAGCACGTCCCGTCCTTGCATGGCCAGGACCGACGCGGCGGTGGAGCCGGCCGGGCCGCCGCCGATGATGATTACGTCGGCATTCGTTGCGCTGGTGTCATTCATGTTCCGTGGGCCTCAAATTCGTATTTCATTCGTATTTTTGGGCGAGTCGTCCGACCCGCTGATTATTTTTGCATGACAGCCCGGAGGCGTCGTTTAGCCTGAATCAGGTTTTCTCTTCGTCGCCCGCCCCCCAGGAATTGTCGATTTATTTTTGCGCGCGGTTCGGCGATTAGTGAAAGCCTGGACGATTTTAATTTGCGTAATACGGCGTATTACCGCGACGGGTTCCTTAATGATCGAATTAGCCGGCTACAAGATCTTGAATGTTCTCTACCAGGGAAAAAAATCCACGGTTTATCGGGGCATTCGCGAACGGGATGATCTTCCCGTGGTACTTAAATTTCATAATTCCGAATATCCGTCCCATCGCGAACTGGCCAAGTACCAGCGCGAAAAGGAAATCGCCGAGCGCTTCACCAGCGACGGCATCATCAAGATCTACGGGATGGAGAAGTTCGGCAACGGCAATATCCTGGTCATGGAAGACTTCCAGGCCATGTCGCTGGCCGAACATCTGGAGAAGAGCAATCCGTCCCGGGAAAAACTCATCGCGCTGTTCATTCGGGTCGTGGATGCCCTGGAAGAGGTCCATGCGGACAACATCATTCACAAGGACATCAAGCCCGCCAACATCGTGGTAAATCGCGAAAGCGGGGCCGTGAAACTGATCGACTTCGGAATTTCGTCTCAGTTGTCCCGGGAGAGTTCCTTTATAAAGAGCCCCGGTATCATGGAAGGAACCTTGAACTACATGTCCCCCGAGCAGACGGGACGCATGAATCGCGCCGTGGACTATCGCACGGATCTATATTCCGTGGGCGCCACCATGTACGAGGCCTTCACGGGGCGCGTGCCGTTCGTCTCGGACGATCCGGTGGAACTGGTGCACAGTCACATGGCGCGCATTCCCGAACC
>CAZGYS010000424.1:229-6109 GCA_964530305.1 uncultured Leptospiraceae bacterium | reverse complement strand
GTCGCCGGCACGGAGGCCGGCGTGTCGGGCGAGGCATGGATGCCGAAAGCCCGACCAAAGGGGATTCTCAACCCCTGGCAGGGGAGGGTCCCAGGGAGGGGACAGCGTTCCACTCCCTGGCTACAGATTCGTTATCTTCTCAACCAGGGACTGGAGCTCCACATTGTTCGGATAGAGCTTGAGCGATTCGCCCGCCAGCTCCCAGGCCTCGGCGAACTTGGCGCGATCGAAATAAGTCTTGATGAGTTCCATCATCAAAAGCGGCGTACGATGCCCCATGCGCAACAGTCTTTCGCCCGACTCCAGCGCGGCTTCGGGTTTGCCCAGCCGGAGCCGCGCGGCAAACAGTAACTCCAGGGATTCGACGTTGTTCTGGATCTTTCGTGAAAAATTCAGCAGACAGAATTCGGTCGCCTCGAAGTCTTCCATGCGAAACGCGGCGCGACCGGCGTGCAGCCAGGGCTCGGGATGGTAGGGAATCAACTCCTGGGCCTCGCGAAAGATTGCATAGGCTTCCTTGAACTTGCTTTCGCCTTCCAGGGAACGACCGTTTTCCAGCAATCGGCGAAAATCGTCCACGATGGGCGAAAGCTCCAGGATTAACAAGGAGACGTCGTCCTGCGCGGGAGCTTCATTGGAGAAGGCGTCCAGTTCCGCCATGATTTTCTCGGCCAGCTCACTGATGGAGAGTTCGCCGCCTTTCTGAATCAGGGAAGCCAGGCGTTCGGTGCCGAACTCTTCCTCGTCTTCATTGAAGAGCTCCACGAGACCGTCCGTGAACAAAACCAGCCGATCGCCCGCGTAGAGTCGCGTTTCCCTTTCCTCAAACTCGGGATCCTCGAAAGCACCCAGGATCATTCCCCGGGGCGCCAGCTCCTCGACATTGACGCCGGACTTGCGGTACAGATACGCCGAGCGATGCCCCGCGTTCGCGTACAGCACGCGATAGTCCGCGTCCATGAGAATATGAAACGCGGTCACATAGTCCCGGGGGTTCGTGCGCTTGAATAGTTCGTCGTTCGCGTATTTGAGCACCTGGCGCGGGCGCCCGCCCCGCAGATCGGGGTGATTAAAGACCTGGGTGGCCGCCATGGTTACCAGCGCCGCCGGAATCCCGTGGCCGGAAACGTCCGCCATGACCACTTCCACGGTTTTCTCGGTCTTGATGATGTTGAAGATGTCACCCGTTACGATACCCATGGGGCGATTGATGCCGGCGAAAGTAAGCGCGTTCCAGTGATCCACGGGAGGTGGAAAGAGGTTTCGCTGAATTACGGCCGCCAGTTCAATTTCGCGACTGGTTTCCGTATCCTTGGCCCGCAGCAGCGAAATCGTATCCTTCAGCTTTTGAGTCCGTTCATGAATGCGACCCTCGAGATCCTGGTTCATCTCTTCAATGTGTCGGCGGGCGTTGGCTACGTCTCCGGCCATGCCCAGCGCGATGCCCGCCTGGAAAAACGGAATGGCGTATGGAAACAGGAAGATATCGTAGAGTTCGCTCCCGGCCACCTGATACAGGTCATGAATGCACAGTAAAAACAGCGGCGCGAAGGACGCTATGTAGAGGCGCGACTTTCTACGCCGAGTAGTCAGCTGGAGAATGGTGGCCGTCAGCAGGTAAATGAAAATTAGCCCCTGAATAGGCAGAAACATGAAGTTACGCTTCATCACGGACTGTACGGAACCCGGCAAGAGCAGAATGATCGCCGCCGCCAGGGCCAAACTCCCCAGGACGCGCGTCACCAGGCGATGCGTCCTGGAGTGATCACCGTAGTAATAACGCGTAAAATATAGAAGGGATATCGTCGCGAAATACTGTCCGGCCGTCATCAGGCGAATGCGCAGGTCGTGTCCGCCCGCGAAATCGCCTATATAAAAATGCGCCAGCAACAAGCCCGTCGCGAAGCAGGTCACCGCGTAGAACAGATTCTCCTTCTCGTCGGAGCGCTTGAAGAAAAGCATCAAGTGATACATCGCCGTGACCAGCAGGACGATGTGAATCATGAAAACAAGATCATTGCGCAGAAAGACGCGCTTGCGCAACTCCGCCCGCATGGAGGACAGGGACGCCATGCGAATATCGCCCAGGACTCCGGAGCGAAAGTTATAGTACACTCGAATGGCCAGGACATTGCGTGCGTCGCCCCGGCGAATGATGCCCGCCGGCAGGGCATAACCCCGGGGAATATTCCAGGCGGAAAAAAAATCATCCGGCCGCTCGGCCGTTGGAAATCGCCCGCGCCCGCCGATGCGCACGCCGTTCGCGTAGGTCACGTCCGCCGCGGCGATGCGACCCAGCAGCACGCCCAGTTCGCGCCCGCGGGTCTTTTCCGTAACGCGGAAATCGCGCCGCAGCCAGAAGACGCCCCGTTTTCGATCCGGAGGCGCCAGCTTGAACAAATCGCCGGGAAGCCGCGCCGGAGGCCAGGCGGAATCATCGAAGTCCGGTTGGGCGAAAGCCGGATCATCGCCGAAGTAAATTCGCCATGGACCGGCCAGGGAAACATCGGGACCGTCCAGGACGACGGTCTCGGAAGTTTGCGCGCTCAGGCCTTGAACAAGTCCCGGCAAAAGCAGGGTCGCGCATAGAACGACCGCTGGTGAAAGTCTTCCCATGACGAGTCAGCCGGAAACACGTGAGGCTGAAAGGGGAGTTCGCTCTCCTTCCGCGACCACCAGGCGATTCAACATTTTCTCCGTGGCCTTGATGGCCGCCGTCATTTGATCCGAATCGACGCCCACGGTTACCCAGTTGCCGGCGGCGCGCTCATTGCCTTCGGAGTCGCCCCCATCCGTCGTCGGAATACGCCAGGTGATGACGGTCTGCACCAGGGCGTCGGTTTTGCCTCCGGGGGGTATGCGTAGTTCATAGTCCGCCAGCACGGGCAGGGTCAGGTTGATTTTCTCGGCGATTGTCCGCAGGGCGTTCATGAAGGCGTCGTAACCTCCGTCCCCCGTGGCTTTTTCACGATGCACCGTTCCGCGATACTCCAGTTCGATCTCGGCCGAGGGTTCGCCGTGCATGACCGTATGGATGACGGCGTCCTTGATACGAATCGTAGGCGTCCCGCCGGGAATGGCGGAGGAACCGAACAGATCCTCGATGAGGAAAGGAAGATCATCGGCGGTGATGATGTTTTTCTTTTCACCCAGCTCAACGACCCGGGCCAGCAATTGCTTCTCTCGCTCGGGCGAAAGCTCGATGCCCAGCATCTTCAAGTTGTTGGCCACGGACGCGCGACCGGCCAGCTTACCCAGGGCGTAGACCCGTTCCCGTCCGAAGCGCTCGGGCAGGATCGGATTCGCGTAGAGGTTATTCTTTTTGTCTCCGTCGGCGTGGATACCGGCGGTCTGGGTATAAACATCCTGACCGACGACGGGCGTATTGGCGGAAACTCGCTTACCACTGAACGTGGCCACCAGCCGCGAAACATCATTGAAAGCTTTTTCGTTTACGTTCGTGCGGACGCCGACTTTATCGTGCAGGCAGGTTACGACCGCTTCCAGGGGAGCGTTGCCGGCGCGTTCGCCGAGACCGTTCACGGTCATGTGCAGACCCTTCACGCCGGCGCGCACGGCCGCCATGCAATTGGCCGTGGCCAGGTCGTAGTCGTTATGGCCGTGAAAGTCCAGATCCAGATCAGGATAATGTTGCAGGCAATCGTCGATGCCGTCCTTAACTTCCTGGGGCCCCATGATGCCAAGGGTATCGGGAAGCAAAATGCGATGCACCGGCATTTCGCGCAGGGCGCGCAGCATCTCTCGTACATAGTCCGGTGAATTCAAATAGCCGTTGGACCAGTCCTCGAGATATACGTTTACACGAAAGCCCTGGTCGGCCGCGTAGCTGATGGTTTTTTCCACGTCCACCAGGTGCTCCGCCAGGCTCTTGCGCAGTTGCTCTTCGCAATGGCGACGGGATCCCTTCGTCAACAGGTTAACCGCTCGACCGCCCGCGTCTCGAATCCAATCCACGGAAGCGCGATGATCCGTGAAACCCAGGATCTCAATGCGATCCGTATGGCCTTTTTCCTCGGCCCACTGGAAGATTTCCGTCACGACTTTCTGTTCGCCGTCGGACACGCGCGCGCTGGCGATTTCAATGCGATCCACTCGCAATTGTTCCAGCAGCAAGCGCGCGATCTGCTTTTTCTCAAAGCCGGAAAAACTAACGCCGTCGGTTTGTTCACCGTCCCGGAGCGTCGTGTCCATGATTTCAATGGTCTGATTCATAATGCCCTTTGCGCAATGCCCGCTCCATGGGAGCCGGTCCGTCCGCGCCGCGCCGAATACCTCAAGAGCGGCCTTTCATCATTTTGAGATGGTGCGAATCGGGAGGGAAGAGATCCACCAGGGTCGTGCCCGGATTGGAATCCAGGGTATCGGTCACCAATCGCCCGAAACCCATGTCGTTCACGACGGTCTCCGTCAGTTTTCGTAGTTTGCCGGAGCCGATTCCGTGGAGCACGCTGACGCGGGTTTCTCCCGCCATGAAAGCTTCGTTCAATTCCACCTCCAGCTTTAAGCGGGCGGCGTCGAATCTCATCTCCCTGATGCGAATTTCCCTCATTCTAATTTCCGCGATCCGGCTATTAATGACAATCAAAATACCCGGAGCTTTTGATCCGAGGCCTCGCGGAGCCGATAATCAATCAGGCCTCAAGCGCCACTATTACTTAATCGGACATGAAGCATAGACAATTCATAATCTCCGGAGCCGCATTTCTCGTATGTTTGGCGGCCTATCTGGGCGGCCCGAGTCTCCTGGATTGGACCCAATCGGCCTGGCGGGAATCCCGGTCCCCCGGTAAACATCATCTGGTGCCGATTCTATGCTTTCACAATCTGGACGGTAAGGGCGTCTACTCCATCAGCCGTCATCGCTTTCGCCGGTATCTGGAGACGATTAAGCAAGAGGGCATCCAGGTCGTCCCCCTGAAGACGGTCCTGGAACATTCACGCAAGAATCGCCTTTTTCGAAAGCCGACCATGGCGATTACCATCGACGACGATTTTAAGAACATCGTGCGCGTGGCCGCGCCGCTCCTGCGCGAGTACGGCTATCCGGCTACGCTCTTTGTTTATACGAAGGACATCAGTCGCAGTCCCCGGGGCGGAATGTCCTGGGACGACTTACGTCGCCTGCACGCCGAGGGTTTCGACATTCAAAATCACTCCCACACTCACACGCGCTTTCATCACCCCCGAAACGAAGAGCCCATGGACGATTATCGCAATCGCCTGCGCAAGGAGATCGAGGAGTCGCGCACGGTCCTGCAGAAGAACATCCCGGGCTTGAAAATTTACGCTTTCGCCTACCCCATGGGCTACTACAGCGAGTACCTTCGCAACCGCTTGTTTGAGTCGGGCCACAAGCTCCTGCTGACCGTGGACGCTAATCCGGTCAATATCTCCAAACCGTTTACCGGGACTTTCGATCGCTACACGATTCAACGCAAGAAGTACATTCGCAGTCCGGAAGCCATGTTTCGCCTCCAGTTAAGTTACGCGAAGCGAATCTACAAGCCGGAGCAGGAAACGGTTCAACGGTCGAAGGGGCGAAAGGTTGAAGGGTCCGGCGACCTGACGGTTCAGTAGCTTGTTCGGGCTTGTGGAGACCCTCGACTCGTCGAACAGGTCTACCGCCGAGCGTCCACGTCCGCCAGACGCTTAACAATCTCCCGCCGACGACGGATATCGCCGATGGCGATGTTCAAGAAAAACGGGTCCTCGGGAAATTTCAACAACCGGTCAAACTGCTTCACCGCGGCGTTATAATCGCGCAGCTCCGAGGCGATCACCGCCTGGTAATAATGCAATGAACGGTCGTAATCGTTGCGCGGCGTTCCGTCCAGATTGTCCACGGGAACGGAATTCAAC
>CAZGYS010000424.1:0-219 GCA_964530305.1 uncultured Leptospiraceae bacterium | reverse complement strand
GTCCCCCTTGAGCATGAGCAATCGCGCCAATCCGATTTTCGCGTTGGATTGATCCGGACGATTGCGCAGAATGCGACGAAAATAATACGCCGCCTGAATGCGCGAACCGCGCTCCAGGTAAAAGTTGCCCAGCGCCACCAGCGGCTTGACGACGAAGGGATTTTTCCCGGCAGCCGTTCTATAGGCCGCCACGGCCGCGCGCTCGTCGCCCGCGCGCGC
>CAZGYS010000423.1:0-6123 GCA_964530305.1 uncultured Leptospiraceae bacterium | reverse complement strand
CGTAAAAAACCCGTTCGGATAGCCCTGGTCTTTCTGGGAGGCCTGCTCGTGCTCGGGGCGATTCGCCTGTGGGGCGGCAACCCTGTGTTGAAAGAGGTTTCCTTTTCGCGGGCGGTTTTTGATTCGCAAGATCAATTGCTGCGCATGTCCCTGTCCGCCGACGACAAGTATCGGCTCTACGCGCCCTTGAATGATATTTCGCCCCGGTTGCGCAAGGCCATGCTCCTAAAAGAGGACCGCTGGTTTTACTTTCATCCGGGAGTCAATCCCATCGCCTTGATGCGCGCTTTCGTTCACACGTATGTGCGCCGGGGAACTCGCGCCGGCGGTTCCACCATCACCATGCAACTGGCTCGCCTGCGTTACGGCCTGCGAACCCGGACTATTCCCGGTAAGCTGGTGCAGATCCTCTACGCGTTGCGATTGGAATTTTTTCACGGTAAGGACGAACTGCTCGAGGCTTATCTTAACTTGATTCCCATGGGCGGCAATGTGGAAGGAGCCCAGGCGGCCGCGCTCAAGTATTTCGGAAAGAAGTCCGCCAACCTGGAATTACGCGAAGCGCTGACCCTGGCCGTGATCCCGCGTTACCCGGCGGAGCGGACGCCCCGGCAATACGAAAACTACGGTCTGGATCTGGCGCGGGACGCATTGTTCGCGCGCTGGGTTAAGGCCAATCCCGGAGACGCCGACCTGGCCCATGATTTTCAAGCACCGACGCTGATTGAAACGGCGCCCGTGAATCCGGCACCGCATTTTTCCAGCTTCGTCCTTGCGCGCACCGCGGGGGAGCGGGGCGTCATTCCCACCACGCTTTCTCGTTCCCATCAGCGCATTCTCACGCGCGGGATTCAAGGCTACCTGGCGCTTCGTCGCGTGGAAGGGCTGAACAATGCCGCGGCGTTGCTGCTGGACCATCGCGATATGCGCGTGCTCGCCTGGGTAGGCTCCGCCAATCATGGGGACGCGAAGATCCAGGGCCAGGTCAACGGCGTGACGGCCCGGCGTTCGCCCGGTTCCACGTTGAAGCCCTTTATTTATTCCCTGGGATTCGAACAGGGCCTCTTGCATCCCATGAGTTTGTTGAAGGACACCCCCGCTAACTTTGGAATGTACGCGCCCGAGAATTACGATCGTGAATACGCCGGGCCGATTTTCGCGGGTCAGGCCCTGATCCGCAGTCGCAACGTGCCCGCTATTCGTATCGCCGCCGGGCTGCGCAATCCTGATCTGCATGATCTCTTGCGGAATGCCGGGATCGGCGAACTCAAGACCCGGGATCACTATCAGCTGGCCATCGTGCTGGGCGCGGCGGAAACCACCATGCTGGAACTCACGCGTCTCTATGCCATGCTGGCGAACGGCGGTTTGTACGGGGAGCTTGCGTATCGGCGGGATCGCCGAGCGCCTTCGCCGCGCAGGTTGCTGGATCGCCGGGGCGTTTTCATGACCATGGATATTCTCAAGGAGAACCCTTCGCCCCGGGGCAAAAAGACTTCGCCTCCGGTGTACTGGAAGACGGGAACCTCCGTGGGCTTTCGAGACGGCTGGGCAGTGGGGATTTTCGACCAGTATGTTCTGGCGGTCTGGGTCGGCGATTTTCGCGGCCGCTCCAATCCCGTCTTTACGGGGCGCGGGGGAGCCGGGCCGTTGTTCTTTCGCCTGATGGAAGCCTTGCGCGCGCGAAGGGACCGTCTCGACAAATCGCCGCCGGGACACGTGCCGCCGCCGGATACGCGCCGAGTTTCCGTTTGCGCGCTGTCAGGGGATTTGCCCCGGGAATACTGTCCTCGCCGGCGCGAAACCTGGTTTATTCCGGGGCGTTCGCCGGGCCATCGTTGCCGCATTCATCGGGAACTCTACATCGACGTCGCCACCGGCAGGCGGCTCTGTGGGCGTCCCGGTCGTAACTTTCGTACGCGCGTATATGAGATCTGGCCGGGCGATTTGCTGGCGCGCTTTCGCGAAGCGGGTATTCATCATCCGCGACCGCCGCGTTTTCATCCGTCGTGCGTGGAGAATCGCGCCGGGGATGGAGCGCCGGGCATTACCTCGCCCATAGCTCAGGTGGCTTATGCCGTGCCCATGGCGGATATGGGGAAACGTAGAATCGCCTTCAAGGCCGCCGCCCACGGCGACGCGCGAAAGCTGTACTGGTTCGTGAATGATGAGTTCGTCGGGGAGAGTTCCCCCGACGGAACCCTGCTGTGGAAGGCCCGGCCCGGCGAATTCATCGTGCGGGTGGTCGACGAATTCGGCCGGGCTGATTCCCGCGAATTGCGGGTCACGGGAATTTAGCTTACAGCAAGCCTTCTTTCTTCAGGCGGGCGCGCATGGCTTCGCCTTCTTTGGAGCCGGCCTTGTAGAATACGGCCGGTTTGCCGATGGGCGCGTCTACCGTTACGGTTACGCCGCCGGCCTTGTTGTTTTCCTTACCGTACTTTTTGCCGGTGAACAGGTGCACCCAGACGCCGCCGGGCAGATAGGCGGTGGCCTTCGTTGCGCCTTCGTCGACCACCGGCGCCATCATGAATTCCGAGCCCACCATGAACTGTTCATAGGACATGGTCCAGGTTTTCGGGTCCGCCGGATAGTGGAGGAAGGGCGCGCGCACCACGGGCAGTCCCCGGGTGGCCGCGTCTCGCACCAGCTTGCGGCGATAGGGTTCCCAGGCCGCGTAGATCTTCGCGAAGCGACTGAAGTGCTTCAGGGTTTCCGCGTCCGAGTCGAACTGGTGGTTTTCTCCGGGGCGATTGCCCTCGTGCGTGCGATAGATTACGTTGAAGGCCGAAAGTTCAATCCAGCGCAGTTCCAGCTCCTTGGAGCGATGGTAGTTGGCGATGGGATTGGTGATGGTCGTGTAGCCGCCGATGTCGCTGTGGTTCAGGCTGTAACCCGAGATGCCGCTGGACAACAGACCGGTTACGGCGGTTTTGATGCCGTCGTACTTATCCCAGCTTACGAGCTGATCTCCCAGCCAGAACAGCGTCGTGTAGCCGGGGCTGCGGGTATAACCGGAACGACTGAAGAAGACGATGTCTTTTTCGCGACCGGCTTCGCGGATGGCTTCGCGATTGACCTTGGCCCATTCCACGGGATACTTATTGTGGTAGGTCACGGGCGATTCGCCTGAGAACAGAACCGCGTCGTAGGGCAGGGCTTCGCCGAAGTCCGCCATCCAGCCGGAAGAGCCGACATTGATCAGGTTCTTCTTGATGATTTCCTTGATCCAGGCGCGAGCGGCCGGGTTGGTCAAATCAATCAGGCCCGCCGAGAAACTGGTGTTCAGAATCATGTAGGGCTTGTTGTCCTTCGTGCGAACCAGATAACCTTTTTCAGCCGCTTCCTTGAAGAGATTGCGACGCGCGTTCTTCTTCTCTTTTACGTCCGCCAGGAAGGGGTTGATATAAGTTAAGAGACGAATGTCGTCCGCGGCGAGTTTCGCGCGGAGCTGGTCCCAGTTGGGATAGCGATCATTGTCCAGTTCCCAGTTCCACCAGAGTTGTTTACCGAAGGTCGTGCGGCGCTGGCCGACCCAGTCCTGGAGCCAGAAGCCCGAGAGCGGAGTGTTTTCCTTTTTCAAGGCGGCCAGGGTTTTGAGGACCTTGTCCGTGCCGCCCTGCATGCCGATGATGGCGCCGCGGATGGACCAGGCGGGAAGTTCGCGCATGCGGCCCGAGTATTTCGTGAATTCCTCGATGAGTTCCAGCGGCGAATCGCCTTTCAGAATACGACCGCGCATGTGATTGGAAAAAATCTCCACGTCCACGCGATTGTCGCGCGTCATGTCGAAGACGGAGTATTCCAGGTTTTCCAGGAACAAGGAGCGATGCTTGCTGGTGATGTAGTGGGGGACGCCCGCGTAGGACGTGTGCCAGTCTCCACCGGAGTCGGCCTGGATGTCCGCGCCCATGGTAATGGGTTGAGCGCCGCGACCGATGCCCTGCTCCATGACGAAGATGGGCAGGCGCTTGCCTTTTTGATCAAAGTACGTGAACTGTTCGCCGAAGCCGAAGAAGTGTTCGTCCGCGGTGGAGGCGTAAGCCAGATAGAGGCGATTGATGTCCTTGCTCTTCGCGTCTCCGGCCTTGATTTCAAAACGCAATTGCTTGTCCGCGGCGACGCGAAAGGTCAGGGTGTAAGGCACCGTCTTACCGCCGTCGCACAGCAGGCTGCCGCTGAAGCGCACGAAACCGGCCGCGGGGGTTACGTCGGTAACCGTCTGATCCTTGCAGCGGCGCGAGATTTCGTCTTTTACGAAGAAGGAGCCTCGGGCTTCGTGAACTTCTTCCTTACCGGCGGCCGCGGCAATGAAAGCCTGGCCCGGAACGGACTGCCACAACGCCCTTTTATTAGAAGGGTCGCTCTTGTGGAATACCGAGAGTTGCGCGTCCTGGAAACCGGTGCCGTACCAGCTCAAGACGAAGGAACCAAGTTTGAAGGTATTGGATTTGAAGGCGACGGGCTTACCGCCGTCGGTGGCCGCGATGAGCTTCCCCGCCGGAGGCGATGAGAACATGGAACAGGCGCCGGTACCCAGGACAAGGGCGGACAAGACCAGGGCCGTCAGGAAGGCCGGTTGTCGACCACGGCCGGTTTTCCCGGCGGAACCGGACGGCTCAGAATATAAATGAGAACGTAAATTAGTGCGTGAAGGCGGATTCTTCTTTGGCATGAAACTCCCCGTGAAATGGATTGGGGGAATCCGCTTTCCGGCGATTCTCAAGTCACCGAAGCATGGGATTCACCCCGGCTTCAAATAATGAAGCCGGGACAGTCTGAAGAAACCGCCTTAAAAGACGGAAGCATTTTTTAGGCTTTCTTGAAGCGCTTGTTCATATCGTCCAATTGCTCGTTCCAATTCCAGAAGTCGATGGCCACGCCCACGAAGAGCAGGCCGCCGGTGAGAGCATAGAGGATGCCCGTTCCGATTTTACCGATATAGAAGCGGTGGGCTCCCAGGGCGCCGAGGAAGGTGAGCAGGACCCAGCCCACGGTATAGTCGTAGGGACCTTCCGCGTAGTTGTCGTCGGCATCCCGGTCCATGCCCGGAATGAGAAAGAGATCCACCAGCCAGCCGATGCCGCAGAGCCCGCCGGTCAGCAGCCAGAGCAGGCCCGTGCCCGATTTGCCGAAATAAAAGCGATGGGCTCCCGTGAAACCGAAGATCCACAGGATGTAGCCGATGGCTTTGCTGTGAGTATTGCCTGAACTGGCCATAGATAATGACTCCTCAATAAAAAGAAATATTCATCCCCGCTCGAGCAGGGGAATCTCAATCTCGGATTGACCGGGGCGATTTCAACCAGGTTTTACCCGCTCGTTGATTTTTTCCCGTGCAAAATACTCGCTTCGGACCTGTTGTCTTTCGTAAGCACCGAACACTAGCACCGAAATGCCGGCCGTCCTTCGCCCATGGGAAAAGACTTGAAAACATCGCCCCCGGGCAATCCTCTCTTGAGCAGAATGATCTCCCCGCGCCCATTTCGTCCGTCGGCTTACCGGCCCTTGAAGCCCGGGCCCCTGGTGCTTAAACCTTTCATGCTCAAACCCTTGATGTTACGACCAATTTCCGCCGTCTTCGGCATCATATTCCTGCTGGGTTGCGGCTCCGCGAATGTGTCCGTAAAAAAGAACCTGGTTTCGGATGTGGATCCGGCCAATCCCTTTCCCGAGAAGATTCTGGGTCACCGGGTCTTTCTCATTTTTCGTTCGGCTCGCCAGAACCTGCTGGGCTACAGCATGCGTCCGGGCCTGGAGAAGCCCCAGATCTTCGGCGCCAAATACTGGCAGGGTAAGGAGCGTCCCGGCCGGGGACCCGGCGAAAATCGCACTATAACCTTCAGTCGTAGTCAGGCCCTGCGGGTGGGGGCGGCCTTGCCCGGGATCGGTTTCGATAAATCCTACCGGGGCGAAGTCTCATTCAAGCTGGTCTTGAAAGGTCTGCGGGTGAGCCAGTTGAACGTGCCCGTCTTACTGGAGGAGTATCGCGATTTGCCCGAGGCGCGAACCAGTTCATTCGTCGTGTCGGTTTTGTCCGCGGACGAGGTGTTGATCCGGGCTTTCGTTAAGGAAGGCGGGGGCACGCGCGTCGGAACCCGTAACGATCTGGCCGGAGTTTTT